>JBCBCH010000170.1:0-5886 GCA_038530835.1 Bacteroidota bacterium
CCTTATCAAGCGATTCTGAGGAGGCTTTTAGTATGGTGCAAATCGAATCAGATTCAGAAGTACAATCCACGCTATACTCAGAAGAGGAAACACAGGAAACGGGTACTACTTTTCAGCTTCGTAGAAAATATATTGTGTGTACGCTGAAATCTGGTTTGCTGATGGTGCATCAAAATCGAGCTCATGAGCGTATTTTGTATGAACGCTTTCTAGCAGAAATCACTGTGAAGCAAGGCTTGAGCCAGCAATTGCTTTTCCCTTTGGAAATTCATTTGAATCCGCAAGAAAAAGCTGTTTTGCAAGAGATTGAAAACAGCTTGGTACAAGTAGGTTTTCAATTTGAAGCTTTTTCAGAGGATACTGTTAAAGTGACAGCCATTCCTGCTTTGATTGCAGAAAGCAAGATTGGCACGGTATTGGACGATTTGATTTCAGAATACAAAGAAGGGTCTGGAAAAGCAGAAATTTCGGAAGC
Organism: Bacteroidota bacterium; assembly: GCA_038530835.1. Lineage (GTDB taxonomy): Bacteria > Bacteroidota > Bacteroidia > Flavobacteriales > Flavobacteriaceae > Flagellimonas. Next base: position 476 of record JBCBCH010000170.1, read on the forward strand.
CGAAGTCTTGGCAGAAGGCTTGGCCCGCAATTTGGCTATAAAAACCGGGGATATACTTGAACCAGATTCACAATCGGCTTTGATAAACGATTTATTTGGTTGCAAAGAACCTGCTGTGGGCCCCTTTGGAAAAAAAACATATACCATCCTGTCCGATACGGATTTGGACAAAAGATTTAGCTAATGGGTAGATTGACCGATGCGGTTAAGCACTTACTGATAATCAATGTGATTCTCTTTTTCGCCACAAAACTTTATGGCGATCAAATGTACCAATGGTTGTCCCTTTGGTTCCCAGAAAACCCTAATTTTCAATGGTGGCAAGTTTTTTCCCATATGTTCATGCATGGCAGTTTTATGCATATTGCTTTCAACATGTACGCGCTCTGGGCTTTTGGTACCCCTTTGGAACAGGCTTGGGGTCGAAATAAGTTCTTGTTTTTTTACTTTTCAGCGGGGCTAGGTTCGGCATTACTGCATACCGGAGTGAATTATTTGCTGTTCAACAACGGTTTGGAAGCGATTGTGGCCGGTAGCGCCATGACACAGAACCAGATTATCGATATTTTGTCGAATGGCCAGTACAGCACGGATTGGTATAATCTTGCGTCTCGAAGTACCATAGAGAACTTTATTCAAGCCTTTAATGTTCCAGCAGTTGGGGCTTCCGGTGCGATTTATGGAATTTTAGTAGCTTTCGCTTTCATGTATTCCGAAGCTAAATTGATGTTAATCTTTTTGCCCGTTCCCATAAAAGCAAAGTATTTTGTGCCAGTTTTGATTGGAATTGACTTGTTTCTCGGTATTGGTAACGTTAATACGGGAATCGCGCACTTTGCACATATTGGAGGTGCCCTTATCGGATTTTTGATGATGTGGTATTGGAAAAAGAACCAGTTTAACCAAAACCGTTGGGATTGACATGGCGAACGGCGGATTGCAATATACCTTCGCACGATTGAACATAGCTGAAAAGCTCATTGTTGTCAATGTATTGGTGTTCATTTTGGATGGTTTGTCCATCGCACTTTTGGGCTATGGTTTCTCACGATGGTTCCACCTTCCCAAAGATTTTATGGATTTTTTCGGCCAGCCTTGGTCGCTAGTTACCTATTCCTTCTTTCATGGGGGCTTCGGGCATATTTTTTGGAATATGTTGATGCTCTACTTTACGGGTCGAATTTTTATGAACCTTTTTGATGCCCGTCGGTTTATCAATGTTTATTTCTTGGGTGTGATGTTAGGAGGGTTGTTTTTCCTTTTGAGCTATAACATCTTTCCAACCTTAATTAGTGCCAATACCGCGCTTATTGGCGCATCCGCAGGGGTATCGGCGGTATTGATTTTCATCTGCACCTATATTCCCAATCAAGAGGTTCGTATCATATTCTTTAATGTGAAACTCTGGTATGTTGGGGCCTTTTTTATTCTGATGGATTTAATCCAAATCTCCTATGGCGATAATTTAGGAGGGCGATTGGCACATTTGGGTGGAGCGCTTTTGGGGTATGTCTATGCGCGTCAGTTGTTAAAAGGAATGGATATTGGCAGTGGTTTTTCCAATCTATTGGATGGTTTGGGCAATTTGTTCAAAAAGCGTGAGCGCAAAGCCCCTTTGAAAACCGTTTACAAAAAGGGGAGAAAAGAGTCGCGTGAAGACTACGACAAGCAGGCCCGACAGAAGAAAATTGACGCAATTCTTGATAAAATCAGCAAGTCAGGCTATGAAAGTCTGTCCAAAGCAGAAAAAGACTTTTTGTTCAAGGCGGGAAAAGAAGATTGATTCGTGAAACGATTGTCGTTGTTTTTGAGGATTGTTTGGGCCCTGAATTTGGTCTTTGTACTGCTGTTACTCCTACTTTTTTTACTACCCTCGGTTTCGGTTGAATCCTTTAGTTCGCTATCCATTTTGGTCTTGGTTGCGCCGCAGCTGGTGGTCATAAATTTGCTATTCGTTTTGTTTTGGTTGTATCATCGCAAACGACAGTTTTTACTGTCCTTGGGAGTGGTCCTCTTTTGGGTGATAGCACATCCACCGTTTTATAAGTTGGGTGGGGAAGATGAAGCGGTGGGCGATGGCCATACATTATCCATAATGACTTTTAATGTGCGCATATTCAACAAATACGAGCAATTGAAAAAGAAAAATGTGGATAGCTTGATTATCGATTTGATTCAAAAAGAGTCTCCCGATATTTTGTGTTTTCAAGAAAGTCCCCATTTTTTAGAGCGGGAAAAGACACTCCCTTCGTATCCGTACCACTTTGTGGATTTTGTGTACGGCGCATATGACGGCAAAGTAATTCAATCCATTTTTTCCAAATATCCCATTGTTCAGGTAGATTCCTTACCATTTAAAAACTCTAATAACAATGCGGTTTTCGCAGATATTTTGTTTCAAGAGGACACCCTCCGTGTTTATAATATCCACTTGGAATCCTTCAAGATTATTCCTGAAATAGATGCTTTAAAAGAACAGGAATCGTCCAAGTTGTTTTCGAAGACACGCAGTGCTTTGCAGAAGCAGTACGACCAAGGAGAATTGATTCGACAGAACATGGCCAAAACCAGACATCCCAAGATTGTAGTTGGCGATTTTAACAACACCCAATATTCAAAAGTATACGATTTGATAAAGGGAAATTTTTCCGACAGTTATCAAGAAAAGGGTTCAGGTTTTGGAAAGACCTATGACCTGATGGGTTTTCCGATGCGGATAGACCACATTCTTTCGGATTCCTCTTTTGAGGTATTGGCCCATAAAAATTACTCAGAAAAACTGTCGGACCACTATCCCGTCAAAGCGGTACTACGGTATCGCCCGCATTAAAATGCAGTCTGCTGTATCTGCTAGGATATGCAACAATAGCGAAAATCCAATTAGTCTTGTTTTGCTCCAGATAGATAACCCAACATACACCGCAATCGCTACGTAACTATGCAATGGGTGAAATCCAATACTACAGCGGTTGGGGTCAAATATGGGTTCGGCGAGCAAATGGTCCACATCGATGACCATTCCCAACAAGAAAATGGCCAAAACCTTCCATTGCTGTTTTTTGAAGACCAAAAATGCAATCAAAAAAGGAACAATAAAATGAATCCCGTAGTGGATGAATAACCTCAACATTCCAGATAAGATAAGGGGATGGATTTCAGATACGTTATGGTATTCGGACCTTCATTGAACAACAGGTCCAAGACACTTAGATTTTCCACAAAACCGTGTTTTTCTTCAAACACTTGGGTATACTTGGGTTGTTGCATTGTAAAAGGACGCTTGGCATCTACCATAAATCGGGCATCGCAAAATTTATCATACGTTTTTTGGTAGTTTTCAGTGGTTTCAGTACCCATGGTTAGTCCCAGACATTCTGATAGTACCTCGAGAATGTAGAAGTTGAATTCCAATAAAGTATCAGGTGCTTTCGCTGTAAAAATGGGCTCCAGCGCATCTTCATAAAACTCAAAGTAGGGAGAAGTCCGATATGCGGTTTGTAAGGTTCTCCAATGTATTTTTTTCCAAGCGGAACTATTATCCATGGATACTTGAGCGTATTGTTGACGTCCTTCATTGCCACCCACATGCTTGATGGGAATGTTCATACGATGTCGTCCTTGGTCCGTGCAGATATAGCAACGATTTCGATAGGTCTGTTTCTGAAAATTATCATGTACTTCCCAAACTACCTCACGCTGTGCCATAACGGCAAAAGTCCCAATACTAGGAAAATATGTTGGATGCAACAGGATTTTCAAATGTTGCGTTTCTTTTTTCGCTTTCTAAAAAAGTCAAAAACAAACCACCCTAAAACTGCTATCAAAAAGTATTTCAGATAAGACACAGGTTCTCCAGAACCGCCAACAGTGGTGAACATGCGGTCCCATCGGGGTTTCCAGCTCGAGAATCCCTTCGTAAAGTTGTCAAAGCTCAGCCATAAGAAAACAGGTTTACCCACAATGTGGTCTGCGGGAACATACCCCCAAGTTCTGCTGTCTTCCGAACTATCCCGATTGTCTCCCATCATCCAATAGTAATCCTGTAAAAAAGTATAGGATGTTGTTTCCTTGCCGTTGATGAACACCTTTGACCCTTTCACTTCCACCTCATTATGCTCGTAATCGCGAATTATTTTTTTGTAGAGCGGAATGGTTTTATAGTCGATAGCAACTGTAGCGCCTCGTTCCGGAATGTAAATGGGACCAAAATAGCTATTGTTCCAAGGATAAAAATTGGGTTTTTGCGGATACGCGCCTAAATAAACTCCTTCAGGATCGCTTCGCTTTACAACCGAGTCGATTTCTGGCAAAGACCGTAGTTGGGCGACCATTTCGTTGGTCATGTTGGCCTCACGGGATAAGGATTTTTCCTCCGTCAGCGATAAGCGCAATTGACGGATTAACTGCACCGGTAATCCTTCTTCATCCGTTAAGATTTCATATGTATTGGTGCTCTGGTTAAGATTGATTCCCCTCACGTAAGGCGCAATACCGCGATATTGATTTTCATCCAATCGGTCTGTCAAATATTTCCGAAGGTATTCTGCATCTACTTTTTCCAAGGTTCTCCTTGAAACCCCTTTGCTTGAATAAATAGTGTAGTAGTACATCACCTTTGCTCGGTCGGAAAGCTGGAGTTGTTTTCCATTGATGTGTACATAGCCATTGATGACCTCTAGCGAATCACCTGGAGTACCCACGCAGCGTTTCACATAATTCGACTTTTTGTCTATGGGCTTTTTAACAGGCTTATCCTTTTTAAAAAACTGGACCAAAGTGTCCGAAGGAAGACTGAATACCACAATATCATTTTTCTTCACTTCTTGAAAACCAGGTATCCGCATGTAAGGCAGTCGAAGCTTATTTACCCAAGATTTGTCATGTGTCTGCGGATTTACGTCTGCGATATAAGACCGTTTTCCAACTACGGGTAGCGTATCATGCACCATGGGAGCGGCCAAGGTGGTCATGGGTACTCGAGCGCCATAGTGAAACTTACTCACAAACAAGAAGTCACCGATACGCAAAGTGCGTTCCAATGAACCTGTAGGAATCACATAGGGTTGAATGAAATAAGTATGGACAAAGGTTGCCGCTACGATTGCAAACACAATGGAACTTACCCACTCCCCCAAACCGGTCTTTGGCTTTAAACTGCGTTCGGGAATGTATTGCACATCTTCGAAATAGTTGATGTAGTAGATGTAAAACCCTAAGGTTAGAATGACCAGCCAGGTATCCCAAAGTTTGTTTTTGCCAAAACTTCGGATGGTTTCTACCCATACCACAGGAAACATCAACAAATTGATAATGGGAATGAAAATCATCAATCGCCCATGGTGGTGGGTATTATTGCTTTTCATTCCCATTATCAATTTGTTGATGTTTCCTGTGGTATGGGTAGAAACCAT
>JBCBCH010000171.1:0-5886 GCA_038530835.1 Bacteroidota bacterium
AAACCTAAGTATGAATCCATGTATATTTGCACGAGAATTTGAAATCATGCCGCAAAAACCATCCCTACCCAAAGGAACCCGAGATTTTTCGCCTGTTGAGGTTGCCAAGCGTCAGCACATCACCCAAACCATCAAAAAACATTTTGAGCGGTATGGTTTTGAGCCGATTGAGACCCCATCGTTTGAAAATTCCGAAACGCTTTTGGGAAAATACGGAGAAGAAGGGGATAGGCTGATTTTCAAGATTCTGAATTCTGGAGACTTTATTTCCAAAGTGGATGACGTGACCTACAGCTCAAAGAACTCCGCAACGATTGCTCCGAAGATAACCGAAAAGGCTTTACGCTATGACCTTACCGTTCCCTTTGCGCGTTACGTGGTCACGCATCAAAACGAGATTGCCTTTCCTTTTAAAAGGTATCAAATTCAACCCGTTTGGCGGGCCGACCGCCCCCAAAAGGGACGTTTTCGTGAGTTTTACCAATGCGATGCCGATGTAGTTGGAGCGAAGGCGCTTTTACAGGAAGTAGAGTTCATCAGCTTGTATGACGCGATTTTTACCGATTTGGGATTAAATGGTTGCACTATTAAAATGAACAACCGAAAAATCCTTTCGGGAGTGGCCGAGGTCATTGGCGCAAAACATCTTTTGATAGATTTTACGGTGGCACTCGACAAGCTTGATAAAATAGGAGAGGAAAAGGTCAAAGCTGAAATGTTGGAACGTGGATTGTCCGCTCAAGCTATTGAAAGGGCAGCACCACTTTTCCAAATGGAAGGAGATATCAGCCAGCAGTTTGAACAATTGAAAAAGCTTTTGGCTGAATCCGAAATTGGTCTGGAAGGGGTTGGCGAGTTGGAAGAAATTTATACCTGGGTTGAAGAAGTGGGCCTTCAGACAGCAAAGCTTGAATTAGACGTTACCCTGGCCCGCGGATTGAACTACTATACGGGAGCTATTTTTGAAGTATCTGCTCCTGAAGGTATTGCCATGGGTTCCATCGGTGGTGGTGGTCGTTATGATGACCTGACCGGGATTTTTGGATTGAAAGACGTTAGTGGCGTTGGTATTTCTTTTGGTTTGGACCGAATTTATCTGGTGTTGGAAGAACTCGAACTCTTCCCCGAAAAACTGAAGCAAAGTCTAGACTTCCTATGCCTAAATTTTGGAGGAGAAGCAGAAAAAGCTGCCTTTGAACTGGTAATGAATTTGCGCAACCAAGGTTTCCGGATTGACATGTACCCATCCGCTGCCAAAATGCAAAAGCAGCTGAAATACGCCGACAAACGCAATGTGCCTGCCGTGGTTTTTCTAGGAGCCGAAGAGCTGGAAAAACGAGAGTTTATTGTTAAGAATATGAACAGTGGTGAACAAACTAAAGGTTCTTTGGAGGATATAGCTGCCACTTTTCAATAAGCCTCAACACTTCGTTTTTAATGCCCTAATGACTTCTTGATAGCGATTCTGTGAATTGGGAACCAAACGAGGGTCATTTGAACCAACCATTTTCTCAAATTCTTCGATGGAAAACCATCTCAAGGCCTCTACCTCTGAAGCTTGAGGAGTAAGTGTTGTTGTTTGAGGCAAAGCATATAAAAAAGTGTGGGTGAACTCACGGTCAAAAAGGACTTTGGAATGGCGATGTTCTGTTTTGAACACTTTGAGCTTTTCGAGCTTCTGAATATGAATTGAAACGCCTATTTCCTCCAAAATCTCACGTTCTGCACCAATTTCCATACTTTCACTGGCAGCGACATGCCCCGCCACCGAAACATCCCAAAGCAGGGGAAAGGTTTTTTTGTGCTTTCCCCTTTGTTGTAGCAAAAGCCAACCCAAAGGGTCATAGCACCAAATATGTACCGTTGGATGAAAAAGGCCTCTTCGGTGCGCTTCTGATTTTAAAAGGGAAGTATTCGTGTAGTTCCCATCTTCATCAAGGATGTCAACATATTCATCCATCCTTAATTTACTTTAAAACTTTAATCGAAATAACTGAAGGTTTCCCCGGACTTAATGGTCAAGAGGGTCTCGTAAATCAAACGAATCACGTTTTCCACATCATCCCTGTGAACGGTTTCAACGGTGGTATGCATATAACGCAAGGGCAAGGAAATCAAAGCAGAAGCAACTCCGCCATTGCTGTAAGCAAAAGCATCCGTATCCGTTCCGGTGTAACGCGAGGAGGCTTGACGCTGAAAAGGAATCTCTTTGGCTTCAGCCGTTTCTATGATACGTTCCCGAAGTTTTTGTTGCACTGCTGGCGCGTACGAAACCACAGGTCCTTTCCCCATGGCACAATCCCCTTGCACCTTTTTGTCAATCATAGGGGTTGTTGTGTCATGGGTAACGTCGGTAACGATGGCTACGTTGGGTTTTATGGTCTCTGTTATCATTTCTGCCCCACGAAGGCCAATTTCTTCTTGTACAGAATTGGTAATGTATAAACCGAAAGGCAGCTTCACTTTGTTTTCATGCAACAAACGGGCTACTTCGGCAATCATGAATCCGCCTGCGCGGTTGTCCAAAGCACGACAAACAAATTTGTCTCCGTTCAAGACATGGAATTCATCTGGGTAGGTGATTACGCATCCGACATGGACGCCCATTTTCTCAACTTCTTCTTTGTCCTTGGCGCCAATGTCAATAAAGATGTTGTCCAATTTCGGAGCTTCTTCCTTCCCAGCTTTACGGGTATGTATGGCGGGCCAACCAAAAACCCCTTTTACCATTCCGTTCTTGGTATGGATGTTCACCCATTTTGATGGTGCGATTTGATGGTCGCTACCTCCATTTCGAATCACGTAAATGAGTCCATTGTCCGTTATGTAATTTACATACCAAGAAATCTCGTCTGAATGCCCTTCTATCACCACTTTGTATTCCGCTTGTGGATTGATTACGGCCACGGCTGTACCGTAGGTGTCGGTAATAAATTCATCAACATAGGGTTTCAAATAGTCCATCCAAAGCTTTTGTCCCTCCCATTCGTAACCCGTGGGAGAGGCATTGTTTAGATAGTTTTCGAAAAATTTAAGCGATTCTTCAGTGATAATTTTGGAAGTAGCCATTCGTAACGTTTAGGTGGCAAACATAGTAATATTCACTTTTATTTAATAGGGCAATCTGGTCATTATCCTTAATTTTAACCCGAAATTTTGTTAACAATTTTAATGTCCCGATTCTTTTTGGTTTGTGTGCTAAGCCTGTTTGCTTCACCTCTTTTCTCCCAAGAAATTGAGAAGGATACTGTTGCCGACTACTATGTTCGTTTTGAAGGCGACAGTATTTTGAGAAGTTCCATTGAATTGGACGAAATCTATATTTTCGGGAAATTGGAGTTTGCTTCCAAGAAAGAGCGACTCCGATACTACATCTTGAGAAGAAAAACCTTAAAGGTGTATCCTTATGCCAAACTAGCGGCGGAACGCTTGGTAGAACTCAATGATAGTCTTGATAAAATCAAAAAGAAACGGCACCGCAAGCGCTACACCAAAAAAGTGCAAAAATTTATTGAGGATGAGTTTTCCGCAGAATTGAAAAAATTGACCAGAACGGAAGGGCAAATCTTGGTAAAACTCATTTATCGCCAGACCGGGAAAACCGCTTTTGCTTTAGTGAAAGAACTCCGTAGCGGATGGCGAGCCTTTTGGTATAATACCACTGCCAAGGCATTCAAGATTAGTATTAAAGAAGAGTTCCATCCCGAACGAATACATGAAGATTATCTCATTGAAGACATTTTGCAACGGGCTTTTGCCGCAAGTCAGCTAGAGCGGCAAAAATCTGTTTTGGATTATGATTATGCCTTGTTGACCAATAAATGGAAAAACGAAACTACTTCTCCTACCAAGAAAAGCCAATAGATTAATTTCCTTTTTTGGGCTTTGATTTGGTGCCAAACAAGGCATTCATCAGCGTTCTAACCGCATAGAAACCCATCCCAATGGCTACGATAGCCAGAATCAATCCGACTATCAATACCGGAATATAGGCGGGGTGGTCTTGGTTTTTAAACGCTTGGTAGATGACCACGGGAGCCAAGAACATGAGGGCCGCCGTATAACCAAATCGTTTTAAACTTTTTACCAAAAGTTCCTTATCGGTATGCATAAAACGAAAGTACGGAGATTGCCCTATATTTAGCGAAAACATATCGAAAATGATAGCGTTGGTTCTTCTGGGTATTCTGGTTTTTATCGTGGTGGCAACAGTACGATTCAAAATGCATCCTGTATTTTCATTGACCATTTCTGCTTTAGTGGCTGGTATGGGTTTGGGGCTTTCGCCGGAAATGATTCTGAAAACCATGGGCGAAGGACTGGGTAAAACCTTATCCGGAATTGCCTTGGTCATTGCTTTTGGCAGCGTGATTGGAATCTATCTGGAAAAAACAGGGGCCACCCAAGTACTGGCGCAAACGGTATTGCGTGGTGTTGGGCTACGCAAATCACCCTTGGCGTTGAACTTAGCAGGCTATCTGGTTTCAATTCCTGTTTTTTGTGATTCGGGATTCATAATTCTTTCCTCTTTAAACAAAGCCTTGAGCAAAAGAAGTGGTATCCCTACAATGGTGTTTTCCATCGCTTTGGCTACAGGATTGTACGCAGCGCATGTTTTTGTGCCTCCTACACCTGGACCACTGGCCGCCGCTGCTATGCTCGATGCAGATTTGGGAATGGTAATTTTGTTAGGACTTTCCGTTTCAATACCCGTATCCATAATGGGCTATATTTGGGCGAGTTGGATGGGGAAACGAATCGGTGAAACGAAAACCGAATCGAAAACGATGGGAACGGGTGATTCCGAAAATGATTTACCCAAAATCCGGGCTTACCAGGCCTTTTTGCCCTTGTTTGCCCCCATTGTCCTTATTGCTTTGAAATCCATAGCGAGCTATCCCAGTCATCCGTTTGGGGAAGGTCTCTTTTTTAAAATCATTGATTTTATAGGAAATCCTGTGGTTGCCTTATTGGTTGGGGTGGTACTGGCCGTGGTTTTGGCTCGCAACATTTCCACACCAGATAAGGGCAAATGGATTCCGGAAGCTCTGGGTCAAGCAGGTTCCATTGTCTTGATAACAGGAGCAGGAGGTGCTTTTGGGGCCGTTTTGCGAACCATAGATGTAGGACAATGGATAGGTACAAATTATGAGTCAGGTCTGGCGGGCTTGGCCATTACGTTTGTTATTGCCGCTTTGCTCAAAACGGCACAGGGTTCGTCTACTGTAAGCATTATAACGACCTCCGCCATAGTGGCTCCGCTATTAGGGGCCTTTGGATTGGAATCTACATTGGATAAAGCGTTAGTGGTATTATCCGTTGGGTCAGGGGCGATGACCGTGTCACATGTAAATGACAGCTATTTTTGGGTGGTTTCCCAATTTTCGGGATTGACCACCAAACAAGGGCTTCAAGGCTTAACATTGGGCACCCTTCTACAAGGCTTAACAGGATTTACATTGATAATGGTTCTTTACCTAATCCTATAGTCACTCAATCGTTAAAGTCTGTGTGAATTCTTCCACAACAGCAAAATACCCTAAAGGAAATGTTTCAGGGCGGTTGACATTATCGAACAGAAGATTGTTATCCAAGCCGGTTACGTCAAAAACATTACCACGAATTGTGGCGGCAGGGGTTTCAAAAACACCTCCGTCATTTTCCGTTTGTTCCACCAAAAGATTGATGTAGTTATGAAACTCTCTGTCGGCGCCTAAAACGCTTACATCCACCACATCGCCTGCCTGTAAATCTCTTTCATAGAAATATGAAAACTCAAAGTCCTGACCATCAATAAATTGGTCGTCCAATGCCAAAAACTCTCCAAAACCAAAATCGAAAACATAGTAATTCTGCTCGTCTGGTGGGTCGCTGATGGTGACCAAG
>JBCBCH010000172.1:0-5833 GCA_038530835.1 Bacteroidota bacterium
GATGTCACTCAGGTTACCTTCTTTAACAAATTGGTTATATAGGTCCCTAAATCGCTCTTTGGTTAACCTCAAGGCGTGCCCAAGGTTATGATGTCACGGAAGGTTTACCTCAATCCACTTCATTAGATGTTTTCCAGGTTTTGGATGATTCAAAAACCTTCCCAAATACTTACCCCTAAAATTGCCCCATGAATGCTGTTGGGTTTTTGCCGTATTAACAAAACAGTTCCTAAATTCTGAAATGACCCCCTTTATAAAAAACCCGCAACAAAAGTTGTAGGTTTTGATTTTCAATATTTGTTGCATAGGTAGCTTTGCTTGTAGCACGTTGGTCCCTTTCTTCGAATAATCAAATTCGCCGACTTTTTACCAAGGAAATCACTACTTTAGACATATCCCCTAACGAACCATCCCCACAGCTTTACTAAAAAGCTAGGTAAGAATAACCAAATACCAAGGTTGACCATATGACCAAACCGGGGATAAAAACCATATTCTCAATTTACCTAGTCTTAGGTTTCAATTGTATGCTCGTCGCACAGAGTGAAGTTGACTCTTTACTTATTGTGTTAAAAACCCAATCAGAGGACGATAAAGTCAGTACCTATTTACAGCTGTATGAGTCCCTAAAATTTGAGCAGCAAGATGATGCGCACCAGTACCTTGAAAAATCGCTCGAGCTATCCGTGAGTTTGGAGTCCGGCGAAGGTTTGCTCAATGCGCTCTTGGCCAAGGGGGAATACTTCGAAACCACGGGCTACCAAGACAGCGCACTGATGACGTACCAAAAAGCCCAAAGAATTGGTGAAAAATTGAACCAACGAAGCGGAATTACCGAGTCGTATATTGGCATGGGAAGTGCCTTTTCTTCACTCCAACGACTAAATGAAGCAGATTCCATCGCTTTTTTAGGGATAGCGCTAGCGAAAAAGACCCCTATTGATTCTTTGAGCTTGACCCAATTCTATACGATTCTTTCGAATACCACCTATTTCCGGAATGATTATGAAAAATCCATTGGATTTGATAGGAAAGCGCTGGAATACAATGCCTCTGACCTCAGAAAAAGGGCAAAATCTTTCCTTAACATTGGAACCACCTATGATTTGTTGAGTGATTACGAAAAGAGTGGTGAATATTATGAAAAAGCGCTAGAGGCTGCAAAAGCTGCAGAAGATGAACGTATGATTGCCTTGGTCCAGTCTGAAATGGGCCTTTTGAAAATAAACTTGAAGGAATTTGATGAAGGCAGAAGATTATCGGAACTCTCACTTACTCACTTTAAAGCGGTCAATGATAAGGTCATGACTGCCCATGTGCTGGAAAACTTATCGAGAATCCATGTTGAATTGGGGGAATTTGATGAAGCCATAGCAAAGTTGGAAAAGGCCCTTTCCCTTGCAAGTGAGGTCAATTCGCTTTCAAGTGAAGCACATTTTACCTATCAGTTGGCACTGGCCTATTATAAAAAGAAAGATTATCCGAATGCAGAAAAATTCTTTTTGGAAGCGAAATCCAGATTTGATGCATTGGAAGAAAGCAACATGCAGACTAAGGTTATGTCTAGGCTAAGTGATTTGTATGCTGCGACCAACGATTACAAAAAAGCATTTGAATACCTCCAGATTGTAAAGACTAGGGATGATAGCCTTCTGACGGCAACGTCGGCCAAAAACATTGCAGAAATGGAGGAGAAATACCAAAACGAGCAAAAACAACAACAAATCGAGTTGCTTGGAGCCGAAAATGAAATTGCTTCCCTAAAAATTCAAAAACAAAAAAACCTTCGGAACTATCTTCTACTGGCTGCCTTTTTATTATTGATTATAGTGGGCGTGGTTTATAACCGCTACCAGTTAAAGAATCGCGCAAATGCCAAACTAAGGGCTTTGGACACTTTAAAAACAAACTTCTTTACGAACATATCCCACGAGTTTAGAACACCCTTGACCCTGATTTTAAGTCCGTTACAAGAGCTGATGGGGCAAAAAAACGATACGAAAACAGCGAATGCCCTTTCTATTATTCACCGAAATGCCAAAGTGCTTACCAACTTGACCAATCAGTTATTGGACCTTTCAAAATTGGAGGCGGGAAAACTTTCCCTACAAGTTACAGAGGGTGATTTGAAATCTGTTTTGAAGGTAGTGTGTGCTTCTTTTGAATCGCTTGCTGCCGCGCATAACATTGAGTTTGCCAGAGATCTTAACGATGCTCCCGAGCTAGCCTATTTTGATGAAGATAAGGTACAGAAGGTTCTAAACAATTTACTTTCCAATGCCTTTAAGTTTACTTCAAAAGAAGGAAAAGTCATGATTAAGGCCTTCCAAGACCAACAAGGGGTTTCCATTGCAATTCAAGATACCGGGAATGGGATTTCCTTGGAAGACCAAAAGCTCATTTTTAAGCGCTTTCACCAGAACCAATCCAATAGGCCCAACGCTGCGGGTACTGGGGTTGGATTGACCCTATCTCGAGAATTGGCACTTTTGCATCACGGCGATATTACTGTGGAAAGCGAAAAGGGTACTGGAGCTACGTTTACGTTTCATTTTCCCATCAAAGCATCTGCCTACCATCCAAAAGAAATCGAGGAGAACATTAAACACAAGGATGTATCGATTTCAAAACCAGCAGTTGTCACTTTATCCGAGGAGAAAACCGAACCAGCAACTTCTGACAAAATTATTCTGATTGTTGAAGACAATCCTGACTTGAGCAACCACATGCGTTCCTTGCTCAAAGATGAGTTTACCGTAAAGCAATCGGCAAATGGTAAGCTAGGGATTGAAGATGCCTTGGAAATCGTGCCTGACATCATTGTCTCAGATTTGATGATGCCTGAGGTAGACGGAGTTGAATTGAGCAACACCCTAAAGGCAAATGAGAAAACCAGTCATATCCCCATCATCCTCCTAACAGCGAAAGCAGACCGCAATACAAAGCTCGATGGCCTTAAAACCGGTGTGGACGATTTCCTGACCAAACCTTTCGACAATGAAGAGTTGAAGGTTAGAATTCAGAACCTGATTGCGCAACGTGAAAAATTGAGGGCGAAATACGAGCAAACCTTACGATTGGCACCTTCCAAAATAAAAGTGCAATCTCCTGAAGAAACCTTCATCAAAAAGGCTTTGGAAATCGTAGACACCAATTTATCGAACTCAGAATTTACGGTAGAGGCCTTCCAAAAAGAAATGGGTATGAGCCGTATGCAACTGCATCGTAAGCTAAAGGCGTTGACCAATTTTTCCGCTAGTGAGTTCATTCGAGATATTCGACTCCAGCGCGCTGCAGACCTTCTCGCGAATAATAGCTTGCACGTAAACGAGGTCGCCTATAGTTGTGGTTTCAATAGTCCATCTTACTTTGCCCAATGTTACAAGCAAAAGTTTGGGACAAGTCCTTCAAAGCAAGCCCCCATGGCTTAGTCTTGGGAATATATCTTCATAAACTCAGTCCAAAAAGGCCCATTTTAGGGCGCTAACGGCTGTTGTTACATATCTGATAGGTTTTGGGAGATAGCTGCAAGCTACTGGGCTTCAGGCTTTTTAATTTAAGGGCAATCAACCAAAAATTTCATACAATGAGAACCGCTAAATTATGTTGGTCGCTTGGGTCCATTCTAGTGAACATCACCATTGGCATTTACATCTACTTACAAAACAACGGCCCAAGCGATCTTAGAGAAAGATTTCAATATGTAAATGATAATTGGTCCATTTACGGTGGCCATTGGAAAGCAGAATTCTTGATAATGATTTTGGTTTGTATTGGCGCTTTCTATTTTGCCGTACATCTAAAGAAAATTGGTTGGGTCATCGTTTCCGTGGGTCAATTCATTATTTTATGGACTTACCCCCTAATGTTGGCTGGTTACCGAAACACTCCTTTTGAAATCGCTAACATGGCCAATCAAATGGCTACTATTACTTTCATTTTTGGAAATCTAATCTTCTTTTCGGGACTTCTTTATCTCTATTTCAAAAATGACATTTTTAAGGTTTGGCTACGATACTTGTCAATAGCACTTTCCGGAATCGCTACCCTTATGTTTCTTTCAATTGCTACCGGTCTTATTACTTGGAGCCAAGCCCTGGTTATAGCCCCCATTATAAATGTACTCTACCTCATCAACGCCTACTATGGATTCAAAATAGATGGGGAGTCTCAAGTTTCGACCCTTACAAATTAAATAACACAAAAATGAGAAACACAATCCTATTCCTGTGTCTAAGTGTACTATCCCAAATGCTGTTTGCCCAATCGGATAGTCTCACAGTAAATGAACACAGACCCTCTAAAGAGGAGATTAATAAAGAAATCGCACTAAACTTCTACAAAGACCTTTGGTTTACCAACAACACCGATAAATACGCCAACTATGTCGCAGAGGAATATGTGGTACATGATATTGGCGACCGAAAAGGGGTCACCGAACCTGCTATAGAACAAAAAATAATTGCCGACCGTTTCTGGGAAGGTGGTTCTTGGGATTCAAAAATTGATTATCAGATTGCCGAAGGCGACTTGGTGGCCACACGATGGACTGCAAACTATAAAGCCGAATCGTTTATGGCCAAGGTCATGTTCGGTACCAGCAGTATCCCCATTATAAATGTTTTCAGAATCAAGGACGGAAAAATCGTTGAAATTTGGAACCACCGACATGATATAGACACCAATGTTCCCAAAGTGTTTATCGGGGGAACGGGATTCCTTTTAGGTCTTTTGGTGGCGCTCTTTCCTACGATACTAGCCATTCGTTATAGAAAAAAACTCAAAAAACTCAGCGTCTAATGCAACCCACACCACTAAACGAACGCTTTAAAGTCCTTGATGTACTTCGCGGATTTGCCTTGCTCGGGGTTATGATAGCCAATATGGCCTATCACTCTGGGTATTGGTTTTTGTCTCCAGAAAAGCAACAAAGTCTTCCCCTTTATGAATTCGGAGAAGGTATACTATGGGGCATTCACTTCATAACGGAAGGTAAGTTCTACTCCATATTCTCCCTCCTTTTCGGTATCGGTTTTGGGTTGCAAATTCAGCGCGCCATGGAAAAGGGCACTCCCTTTGTAGGAAGATTTTCCAGAAGGCTCTTCATCTTATTGCTTTTTGGATTTCTACATGCCGTGCTCCTTTTTGTAGGTGATATTCTGGCCACCTACGCCCTACTGGGTTTTATCCTTATCCTTTTTCGAAAAAGCAGTGATAAAACATTGCTCCGGCTGGTTTTTCTCTTTCCATTGATTCCAGTAGTTCAATATGGCATTAAATGGTACGCCGTTCAACAAACAGGAATTCCGGGTGAGCTTTCGGGGAGTGAAATGTTTGAACAAATCGTCTTGACCTATCAGACAGGTTCTTTTATGGATATTTCCATGACGAATTTCTTTGGATATGTTTTTGGACGATTTCCAGACCTGATTTTCACAGGGCGCTTTTTCAAAGTCTTGGCTATGTTCCTGCTGGGCTTTTACGTTGCACGGAATAGGTGGTTTGCCGAAATCCAAAAAAGAAAAGACCAACTCAAGAAAATTATGCTTTGGTGTGCGGTTATCGGTATCCCTTGCAACTTGGTGATGGCCTACATGATGACTACAGATGCATACTACACCATGGCACCTTCGGGAATTATCGAACCGTTGGTCTATGCCTTTGGAGTACCCGCTTTGGGCATGTGTTATGCTTGTGGAATCGCGTTGGCGTATCAAAAACCGAGGTATAATCAGATATTGAATCGTCTTGCGCCTTTGGGTCGAATGGCGCTCACCAACTATTTGATGCAAAGCCTTATTTGTTGCCTCATTTTCAAAAGCTATGGTTTGGG
>JBCBCH010000173.1:0-5804 GCA_038530835.1 Bacteroidota bacterium
CCAAAAGAATGTGCTAAGATACAGGCTTCGGTGAACATCTAGCCCTACAAAATTGACCTGATTCTTGTTTACCTTTGGAATATGAAAAATACCATCTCGCAAAGGGTCGCCGACTTTTTAAAGGGATTCCCTCCATTCAGTAGTCTAACGGATACCGATTTGGACACTTTGGCCTATGAAGTCACTATTGTGCATAAGGCCAACAATGCGGTGGTATTTGAAGAAGATGAAGACCCGCATGGGCATTTTTATATGGTGCACAAAGGTGCTGTAGCCCTGGAACGAAAAGAAACCGGTGCCATTGTGGATATCTGCGATGAGGGTGACCTTTTTGGATTGCGACCCCTCATGGCGCAGGACAAATATCGATTGGAGGCCAAAGCGCATGAAGAGAGTATTTTGTATGCCATTCCCTTTTCGAAATTTAAACCCTTGGTACTTTCCAATCCAGAAATAGGAACCTTTTTGATTGAAAGTTTTGCATCCAATACACGAAATCCATACTCGCAAAAATACCGAGGGTCGTTGTACGGCGTTGAACACGATGATAAGGTCGGCGCAGAAAATAGGTTGTTGGATATTCAAACCGTACCCTACTCTACTCAATTGGTAACCTGCTCCGCAACTACCCCTATTAAGGATTTGGCCAAGAAAATGTCTGACCATCATGTAGGCTGTATTCTGGTCACGAAAAAAAAATTGCCCATCGGCATTATCACCGACAAAGACCTTCGAAATAAAATGTTCACAGGGGAAATCCCCATTGAGGGAAAAGCCAGTCAAATCATGTCCTCTCCTGTGATTACCTACCCGCTTGACCTTACGGTTACCCAGGCGCAAATGGCCATGATGAAAAATAGCATAAGCCATTTATGTCTTACCGAAGATGGAACACCTGATACGCCAGCCGTTGGAATTTTATCCAAACACGATGTCATGGTCGCCTTGGGCAACAATCCTGCGGTATTGATGCGCGCCATCAAACGAAGTTCTGAAGTACAACAATTGCGCTCCATCCGACTTGGCCTAATGAACTTGTTGCGTGGGTATCTCGAACAAAACATCCCCATCGGTTTGGTAAGCAAAATCATTGCTGAGTTAAAGGATGCCATGACCAAACAAGTCATTACTATCGTTTTGGATAGCATGCCAGAACAACCTCCGGTCCAATTTGCATGGCTCACCATGGGAAGTCAGGGAAGAGGCGAACAACTTTTGAATACCGACCAGGACAATGCCATTCTTTATGCGGATGTATCCGAAAAAAACAAAGAAAAAACCGCCGCATACTTTTTGGAGTTGGGCAAGCGGGTTACCCAAGCCCTTAATCATATTGGTTTGGAGTACTGTCCAGCGGAGATGATGGCCTCCAACCCTCTTTGGTGCCACAGTTTGGAAGAATGGAAAGCGGTTACCAATTTTTGGATTACCAATCCGGGGCCAGACGAGGTGCTGCTATCTTCCATTTTCTTCGATTACAATATGACGTATGGAGATAAGAGTCTGGTAGACAAATTGTCGAATCATATTTTCGAGCAAGTCAAAAAGAACCCTTTGTTCTTATCCCATTTGGCAAGCGGTGCCCTCCAAAATCCATCGCCCAGCAGCTTTTTTAGGGATTTTCTGGTGGAACAAGATGGCCAACACAAAGATTCGTTTGACGTAAAACTAAGGGTGCTCATGCCTATGATTGATGCGGCACGCGTTCTCATCTTATCACATCATATCAAATCCATCAACAATACCGCGGACCGGTATGAAAAACTGGCTGAGTTAGAAGAACAAAATCGTGAAATTTACCTAGCCTGTTCCTATGCCAGTAAGGCCCTTCTCAAATTCAGAACATTGCAAGGCCTCTTGAACAATGATTCTGGAAGGTTTATCTCTCTGGACCTATTGAACAAAGAAGAGAAGCTAAAGTTAAAACGCACCTTCAGAACTTTGAGGGAAATACAAGAATTACTTGAAGTTCGCTTTCAAGTCAAAAATCTACTGCGCTAATATGGGATGGTTCGATAGAAAATCCAATAATGAAACCCTTCCCGAATTCTGGAAAACATATGCGGGGTATTTTCGAAATAAGGCTCCATCAACTATCGCCAAAACACGCTTTGTGGTTTGGGACACCGAGACCACCGGCTTCAGTCCGGAAACCGATAGAATTTTATGTATTGGCGGGGTAAGCCTTATCAATAAACAAATTGCCGTAAAGGACAGTTTTGAAGTGTTTCTCAAACAGGACTACTACAATGCCGAATCTGCTAAAATCCACGGAATTTTAAAGCGGGAAAAACAAACTTGTATTACCGAAGAAGCGGCCATAACCCAATTTTTGGATTATATCAAAGATGCGGTATTGGTAGGGCATCATGTTGGTTTTGATGTCAAAATGTTTAATACCGCCTTGCACCGTAATCAACTGCCATCTTTAAAGAACAAGACCTTGGATACGGGCATGCTTTATAAAAACACACTCTTGGCCACCAGTATGCTGAAGAAAAAAGAGCAATACACCCTTGATGAACTTGCTGAAAAATTCAATATTTCCCAAAAAGACCGTCACACCGCTTTAGGCGATTCTTTGATTACCGCCATGGTGTTTTTGGATATTTTGGAGCGTTTCAAATTGAACCATCTTAGGGATTTGTTCAGAAAACAAACCCCTAGACGTTCACCTTTTTGGTAACTACAGGCGTTCTTCAATAATTTGGTCAACCACCTCTGGGTTCAATAAGGTAGAGGTGTCGCCCAAATTCCCCATTTCATTGGAAGCAATTTTGCGTAAGATGCGTCGCATGATTTTTCCACTCCTTGTCTTGGGCAAACCGGGTACAAATTGAATTTTGTCCAGTTTTGCAATAGGCCCAATTTTATTGGCAATTTGTTCATTGATTTCCTTGGAAAGGTTGCTTCGGTCACGAGACTCTCCCGTTTCTTTCAGAATAATATAGCCATACAGTGCATTTCCTTTAATGTCATGCGGGAATCCGACAATTGCAGATTCAGCTACGGCTGGATGTTCGTTGATGGCATCTTCGATTGGTGCGGTACCTAGATTATGCCCTGAAACGATAATCACATCATCTACCCTACCCGTAATACGATAGTACCCCACCTCATCGCGCAATGCTCCGTCGCCCGTGAAATACTTTCCTTCGTAAGCAGAAAAATAGGTGTCTTTATAACGTTGATGATTGCCCCAAATGGTTCGAGCGATGGAAGGCCATGGGAATTTGATGCACAAACGACCATCCGCAGGATTCCCTTTGATTTCGGCACCTGTTTCATCCATCAAAGTAGGCTGGATACCAGGCATGGGTAGGGTGGCGTAGGTAGGTTTGGTAGGCGTTGAAAAAGGAACCGGAGAAATCAAGATGCCTCCTGTTTCGGTCTGCCACCAGGTGTCTACTATGGGACAATTCTTTTCGCCAACATGGTCATTGTACCAGTGCCATGCTTCTTCATTGATAGGTTCCCCTACCGTTCCCAGAACTTTTAAGCTTGAAAGGTCATACTTCGTAACGAAATCCAGTTTTTCTTTCGCCAAAGCCCGAATTGCGGTCGGCGCTGTATAAAACTGATTGATTTTATGTTTTTGTACAATCTCCCAAAAACGCCCATAATCAGGATAGGAAGGCACACCCTCGAACATTACCGTAGTAGCCCCGTTGGCCAACGGTCCATATACGATGTAAGAGTGTCCCGTAATCCATCCGATGTCAGCGGTACACCAATAAATATCATCCTCGCGATACTGGAAGACATTCTTGAACGTAAATGCCGTGTAGACCATGTACCCTGCCGTGGTATGCATCATACCTTTGGGTTTTCCAGTGGAACCAGAGGTGTACAAAATGAACAGCGGGTCTTCCGCATCCATGATTTCAGGAACACAATCCGAATAGGCGGACTCCATCAAGGGTTCCAGCCAATAATCTCGATTCTCAACCATCTCTACCGGGGTTCCAGTACGCTTAACGACCAAGACAGATTCTACCGACGGGCAATCTTGAAGGCCTTCGTCCACTATACTTTTTAAATCCAAAATCTTTTTCCCGCGATACGAACCATCGGAAGTCAGCACCATTTTCGCACCACAATCATTGATCCTTGTTGAAAGGGCAGTGGATGAAAATCCAGCAAAAACCACGGAATGAATGGCCCCAATACGAGCGCAAGCCAGTACTGAAATGGCAAGCTCTGGCACCATAGGAAGATAAATCACTACCCTATCCCCTTTTTGGATGCCTTTATCTTTCAACACATTGGCCATTCTGCACACTTGATCGTGCAGTTCGCGATAGGTGATGTGCTTTGCATCCTCGTTTGGGTCGTTGGGCTCAAACAAAATAGCCGTCTTATCCCCTCGAATTGGCAAATGGCGGTCAATACAGTTCTCGGTAATGTTGAGCTTTGCCCCGTCAAACCATTTGATTTCTGGTTTGGTGAAATCCCATTCCAAAACAGAATCCCACTTCTTTCGCCACACAAAATGTTCTTCGGCAATCTCTTCCCAAAATATCTCGGGATATCTAACGGATTTGCGATATACTTGAAAATATTCTTCGAGTCGTTTGATATGATAGTTACTCATTGCGTTTAGGTTTGTTGTTATATAATTTCTTTTACTTCTTCTATGATTTTCTTTACCGTAAAGGGTTTGGTGAGGTACTTGTCCGCACCCATGTCCAAGCCTTTTTGAATATCCGTATGCTTGTTTTTAGCCGATAGAAACACCACTTTGGTATGTTGCATCTGCCCGTTTTCCTTTATTTTTTTTAGGGTTTGATACCCGTCGACATTCGGCATCATGATGTCAAGCAACACCAAATCTGGCAGGACCGATTCGGCAATTTGGAGTGCCTCTTCTCCATCACGGGCGATAAACACTTCGAAATTGCTTTTTTTGAACGCGTACTCCAATGCCATCACGATGTTTGGCTCATCGTCAACAATCAATATTTTATGTTCTCCTTTTTGGCTTTCCATATCGCTGTTATGCTTAGTTGGGACGAGTGGGCAAGGTGAACACAAAACGTGCGCCTCCAGAAAAATCTGGATCAGCCCAAATAGTACCCCGATGGCTTTCAATGATTTTTTTGCAAATGGCCAACCCAAAGCCACTACCTTGCGGTTTTCGTGTATTCTGATACTGGGATTGATAAAACTTCTCGAAAATATACTGAAAATCCGCTTCAGCGATACCTCTTCCATTATCCTCCACAATCACCTTCACTTGCTCCGATTCGTTTTGTGCACGCAATTGTACCTTTCCCCGTTTTGCTTCCGTGAACTTGAGGGCATTGGATAACAAGTTAGTCAATACTTGCCCTACTCTATCCTCATCGTAGTAGGCCATGGTATCCGAAATTTCAGAGGTGATAATCTGCACCCCTTTCTTTTCAGCAAGCTGATGTACGCCCCGAACCGCTTTTTGAATGGTTTCGCGAACAGAGCGGTGCTCCAATTGTAATTCTTGTCTGCCGCTGGACAGTTTTTCCAAATCCAAAATGTTCCCTATCAACGTTTGAAGCCTATCGGCATCTTCTTGTATGTTTTTCAAAAAGTTCTCCTTGAACTCAAGGGGCATATCTCCTTCATCGTCCACTAAAACTTCAGCTGCTGCTTTGATACTGGTTATAGGCGTTTTGAGCTCGTGGGCAACCGTATCCAAAAACTCATCTTTTAAACGGTCTTGTTGTACCAATTCATCATTGGCCGATTGCAATTGCCCCGCGAGTTGTGATAGTTCTTTTGATTTCTGGGTCAAGATTTTATTGGTCGCTCGAGTGGTCTTGGTATCT
>JBCBCH010000174.1:0-5796 GCA_038530835.1 Bacteroidota bacterium
ATCCTATAAAAGGTTAAAACAAGACGAAACAACTACCAGTCTAGGCAATCATTCCCTAAGTGATGGTTGGAAAACCACTTCTAATCCCATTACCTTTCCAAAATTGGAAAGAGATGTTGAACTAGACACTTTGGAAGGTACAGAGGGTGTGGTGATAGCCAAAAACGGGGAAATTGTCTACGAAAAATATTTTGCTGGGTATCATGCACAAACACCTCACGACATGCGTTCCGCTGCAAAAAGTATTGGCTCCGCAATCATTGGTCTTGCGGTGGATGATGGTATTATTGAAAATACAGATGTAAAAATTTACGAACATCTTCCCAAAGCTTTTCAATACACTAAAGATGAAGAAAAATCCAAAATCACGCTGGAGCAGTTATTGACCATGCGCTCGGGTATTGGGGTTGGAGAAGGGCAATACCAGGATTCGGACAATTGGCTAAAAACCGTTTTGGAACCTGCCTTGAAGCAGCCTCCCGGCAGCCGCACCAACTACAAATCAGCGGACCCTTTTTTGACCGGCATCTATCTTAATGAAAGACTGCAAATACCTTTAGAACAGTACATGCAAGAAAACTTCTTTGCTCCCCTGGGTATCACCAATTATGTGCTAAATATGGACGACAAGGGCATACCCTATTTTGGTGGTGGATTGTACCTGACCCCAAGGGATATGCTAAAGTTTGGGCAGGTCTATCTCAACAAAGGCACCTGGAACGGGAGAAGGGTTTTATCAGAAGCATGGGTAAACGCTTCTTTTGAAAAGCAAACCCAATTGGAAAATGTATCGGACAAAAATGAATATGGGTATTTCTGGTGGCACCAAGACTATACGGTAAACGGAAGAACAATTGCCTCAATTGAAGCACGTGGCAACGGTGGACAGTATATTTTTGTCATCCCTGAACTAAACACCGTAGTGGCCATCACTTCAGGAAATTATCGAAAAGGTCAGTTGCTGAGGCAGCCTGAAAAGATTCTTGAAAATTATATTTTGCCCAAACTGGTGGAATAAACCATGAAGTACCGCAAACAAAAAACACCGCAATGCTGTGTTTTTTAATTTTAGTTGTATTGGTATTCGCTTAATACAAATCAAGATAATTCAAATAATCCAAATTCAGGTTGAGCTTCTGTAAATACGATTGGTAGGATTTATCATTCACGAGCTCCATGGCCTTGAAAACGGTTTTCCCTTCAAGGGAGATGATGGACATTTCAACCGTATCATCCGTTTTGGTGCAGATTATTTTTTCTTGCACTTTGTCATAGTCGTAAATAGGACGAATCCATAGGGTGCCACTTTGAAACTTTCCACCCGCAAAATTTGCCGAATGGATTTCGTTTCCATCGGTATCAAAACGCTTTACCGCCCCATCCAGGGCATCGTTACGAAGGGCAAAATCGTATTTCAATTGATCACTATCCGGGTGATAGATTTTCACCTGGTCGTTTGTAGCAGCACTGTATTTGCGAAATACATTGCCCGTTGGCAAATACTCCATGGTGCTCACCAGTTGACCTTTGCTGTAAACCTCTTCCGTGCGGCTCTTGTATTTTTTGATAATCTGTTTGCCCTCATATGGATTGTCATTTTTGAAAATCATGGTAGAAACGGCCTCACCATCCTTTCCATAATAAGTGGCCTCTCCTTCTTTTTTGCCATTCATATAGTTAATGAAATGGGTCACATTTGCGCTGGAATCATAGAAAGTGAACTTGCCATTTTTTTCTCCATTGGCAAACATTCCTTCTTCTTCCGGAAACTGGTCGTATCTGAACTTTTGATACTTTCCTTCCAATACACCTTTGACATACGTTACTTTTTCCCGGGTTTTGTAATCATAGAAAGTGCCTTCGTAGGGTTTTTTGTCCTTGTATTGCAACTCTGATAGCAAAACACCATCTCGGGTATAGATTTTAGCCACACTGTTCACATCAATATCCTCAACAAGTACTATTGTTTTCTCATTGCCGGTACTATATTTTTCCTCAAAGCGAAGCAGTCGCTCCAACTTTCCGTCTGTCCACTTTTCGCGACGCGAAAGGGAATCTGAGGCGTAGAAATACTCAAAGAATTCGCCATTTTTTGCAGCATAATCGTAAGTGCTGACCAAATTCCCTTCAAAGTCATAAAAACTGCCCTTGATTTCCTTATAGCGTTGGTAATCAATATCAGACTGCTTTTTACCATTGCTGAAGTACTTTACCTTCTTCACATAGTTATACCCGCTGGCATCATAAAAGGTTTCTTCTTTATACGGTTTTTGGCCCTCGTACGCGTAGTTGATAAAGGTTTCTTTGGTTTTAGCTCCGTTTTTGTACTCGTAAATGGTGTTCAAACGTCCCTGGCCATCCTTGTAAAACTGTTTCCCGTCCAAAGGGGTATAATAATTATCAACCTCCAGTGTCATGCGTCCCAATTCTTTTCCTTTTTCATCATAAAAAACCTCCAGAGGCCCAGTTCTGTCTTTGAAAATGTTCTTGGAATCTTTGTAGTATAGAATTTCCTTAACCACTTTTCCTTCTTTGTATTTGCGCATCAGGTCTACTCCATATTCCGTACCTACCCAAGGGTTGTAGTCTTTGTACACCAAGGAGTCGTTCACTTTTCCCGAGGGGTCATAATACAATATCCGTTCACTCTTGCCCTTCACCCCATATTTCACGTAGGAAAACAGGCGGTCATCACGAAACTCTTTTTCCCATTCCATCTCTCCCCCTTTATAGGCTTGGATTCGATTGAACTCCACCTGTTTGGAGGTATAGAACCCGGCTGCTTGAACATAATTCCTGCCCTCCAAAGGTGTGAGATAACCATTCTTCCAGTAGTATGTAACACTATCAAGAACCTTCCCGGAAGCGTCATAGAAGATGTTGCTATACTTCGGCTTGCTTTTGAATGCTACCCGAAGGATTCCGGATTTATCGTAATAGGATGCATTTAGGTATTTGCCGTTCTCGTAGTGCGAAATGGTTTTTCCACTTTTGTCAAAATCATAAAAGCTCATTTCGGAACCGTTGTAGATACCTCCGTTGCGATAGTCGGCTTCAGCGATGACCTTGTCTTTGTCATCATACGAAACACTTCTCATGGTTTGATACGAGCCAAAATCATCCATGACCAAATAACGTTCATTGCGTGGACCATCCAAACTGCCCAAATGTGAAATCTCGATTAAGGTATCATTTCGAATTTCAGAGTAGAAGCGATAATTACGGTAAAGCGAATTGGTTTTACCTGATAGTAGACGGCCGTTTTTATATACGGCCTTGAGCTTTTTGCCCTCCAAATAACTTTCGAAGTCACCCTCTAGACGTCCTTGAGCAAAGTTTCCAATTTGTAACAGGCTACCATCCTTATTGTACCAAGTAACTTTTCCTTCCCAATAATCCCGGTCTGGATAGCGTGAAACCCCCTCCATCTGCAGTTCGCCAGTGATAAAATAATCCTTTACCCGATATTTTCCTTCTCCTTCTTGTGTTGCAACGCGAAAATAGGCCGCCATTTGCTTATCAGACTTTTTCCACTGGTCATCGTAAAAGATGGTATCGTTTTGAGCGGTTGCCCGTTCAAAAATGAAGAACAAACCCAAAAAGGAAAAAAGGAAATATAGATCACTGCTTATCTTGGTTTTCATAATATGGTCAATTGCATTTATGATGGTAAAAGTACGGTACAAAGCCCTTCGGTGGTACCCGGAATTCAGGGATATTGGATTTCCAAAACAAGGCAACTTGCTGAGAAGCCCTCAAATAATGGTCGGTTCATAGGGTCAGTAATGATTTTTGGCTATTTTTGCTGCCCAATACACAACTAGGCCCACGTGGTGGAATTGGTAGACACGCTACCTTGAGGGGGTAGTGTCCTTACGGACGTGCTGGTTCGACTCCAGTCGTGGGCACTCAAAACCGCATTCTTTGCGGTTTTTTTGTTTAGCTACTTTCGCTTTTTCTGCACGACAAATCGTATTTTCTTAAACAAATAACCAAATTTTAAGATTTCAGATTAGGTTGGCATCAATTAAATCGTAAATTTGTTTAATGAATACACCAAAAAGATGAACAATGTAAAAAAATCTTTTAGTATTCGGGATATGGAGAACCTTTCGGGGATTAAGGCCCATACCATCCGAATCTGGGAAAAAAGATACAACCTTTTTACCCCAGAACGTACCAGCACGAACATTCGTTCATACAGTCTGGCCAGTCTCCAAAAGCTTCTCAACATCACCCTTCTTTACAATAACGGTTATAAGATTTCGAAAATCGCAAAGCTCGATGAATCGCATATTCCCGTTATCGTTCGTGAAATCGTAGCGAGCAACAGCGAAAAGAATCATGCCATCAATGCGTTCAAGCTTGCCATGGTAAATTTTGACCAAACCCTGTTTCTCAATACCTATAATAGTCTTTTGGCAGAGCGTTCCTTTCGCGATATTTTTAATGAGGTGTTCATTCCCTTGTTGAATGAATTGGGTTTATTGTGGCAAACGGACACTATCAGCCCATCCCATGAACACTTCATGACGCATTTGATAAAGCAAAAGATTTATCTCAATACGGAAAAATTGCAACTGGTTGAACCCACTAAAACCAACAAGGTCTTTGCGTTGTTCTTACCAGAAAACGAAATCCATGAAATAGGGCTACTCTATCTCAACTACGAAATCACGCTTCGTGGCTATAAGTCCATTTATTTGGGGCAAACCATGCCTATTGAAAGTTTACAAGACCTGTTGAAGTATTACGATAACTTGCACTTTGTCTCTTATTTCACGGTTTCCCCCACCAAAGACGAACTCAGTACGTACTTTGACAAGTTCGCCGTTAGCCTGAATGCCGCTGGTAACTCAAAACTTTGGGTACTAGGGCATCAAATACAAAATATTGCGCAAGATTCACTCCCCGCAAATATTCAGGCGTTCAATTCCATTGAACACTTGATTTCCATGTTATAACCTATTTTGAATGAAGAAGGTTAATATCGTTGGTTCCGGTTTTTCCTCCCTTTCTGCCTGTTGTTACTTGGCGAAAGCGGGCTATTCTGTGGAAGTTTTCGAAAAAAATGACACCGTAGGAGGGCGAGCACGTCAATTCATAAAAGACGGCTATACCTTTGATATTGGACCGAGCTGGTATTGGATGCCCGACATTTTCGATAAGTTCTTCGCCGATTTTGGCAAAAAAACTTCAGATTACTATCAGCTCGATAAGTTAAGTCCAGCCTACAAGATTTTTTTTAGTGATGATGTGATTACCATTGGTGATACCATGGATAAAATTTGTGAGGAATTTGAACGCATTGAGTCTGGTAGTAGCGTTCACCTGCGCAAGTTCATCCACAAAGCCCAAGAAAACTACGATATCGCCATTAACAAGGTAGTCTTACGGCCTGGCTTGTCACCTTTTGAATTGGTAACCAAAGAGACCGTGGTTCGTGTAGACCAGTTTTTCAAAAGCATAAGTCACGAAGTACGCAAACGCTTCAAGAACCCGAAATTGGTATCTACCTTGGAGTTTCCGGTTTTGTTTCTCGGGGCCAAACCGAGTAAAACACCCAGTTTTTACAACTTCATGAACTTTGCAGATTTTGGATTGGGTACTTGGCATCCCAGAGGAGGTATGTATGAAATCATCAAAGCTATGAGAGCTTTGGCAGAAGAACTTGGTGTAGTATTCCATACAAATGCCCCAGTTGATAAAATTCTGGTGGAAAATGGAATGATAAAAGGTCTGCAAGCCAACGGAAAGCAGTATTTATCCGATTACGTGATTAGCGGTGCGGATTAC
>JBCBCH010000175.1:0-5778 GCA_038530835.1 Bacteroidota bacterium
ACATCGGAAACGAATATCTTACCGTCACCTACGTTGCCCGTAGCGGCAGAATTAAGCAAGGTTTCAACGGTGCGCTCAAGAAAGCTGTCTGAAACCACGATTACCAAATACCTTCTTTGGATATCGGTAGTACTGTATGAGATGCCCCGGTAGACATGACCTTGTTTTTCATTGCCCACTCCGGTTACATCCCAATAACTAAAGAAGTTTACCTCGATATCATGAAGCGCTTTTGTCACCTCATGAAACTTGGATTTTCTAATGATTGCCTCGATTTTTTTCATATTACAGTAGTTAATTGATGGGGTCAAATATATGTGAATTCACTAAAGACTATTAAGTTGGTAGGGTATATGAGATTATTTTTATGGTAATGAAAAAAAGCCCCCCCTTTTTTTTGGGGTATCGTATTTTGAAGTGGATTTTATTAAAGATTTGATGACTTTTTCTTAACAATTCGATTTTTCAATCAACAATTGTTCAATAAACTGAAGTATATTCCTGAAGAATGTTCAGTAATTAACAAAAATTAATAAAAATTGTCTAATTGTAACTAAGAAAGTGATTTGCCTACCCAAAAGCCAAGGGCGACCAATAAAACACCAAAAACAAGGGTCGCAGCAAGGTATAAGATTAGGTGGAGCATCTGTCCTTGCTTAAAAAGTTCATGTTGTTCCAAGGCAAAAGTGGAAAAGGTGGTAAAGCCACCACATAGGCCAGTGGCAAAAAACAAAAGTTGATTTTCAGAAACCAATCGATTCTTTAAAGCCATGCCCCACAAAAATCCTAAAATGAGACTACCGAGCAAGTTGACCAACAAGGTACCTGCATAAACATCGGGAAAATGAAATCGTAATACTTTGGAGAGGGAGTAACGAAGCATGCTGCCCAATCCACCGCCTAAAAAAACCAACAAAGCTTGCTTCATGCCCTAAAGGTACATGCTAAACTGCTTTCTTTAGCTTGGAACTGCTGTTTTCAGAGGGTAGCAGCTTGGTGACTTTGGTTTCCGTAAGGCGGTTTACTGGTTTCATCAAGGACTCTTTAGCTCCATTTACACTGAAAACCAGCAAAATACCATTGATAAAAAGTAGCGCCCCGAGTATGCCTAGGAAAATTATCATTCGTTAGGAATCTGATACAAAAGTACGTGTTTTCCTAATGTATACGATTTAAAGCCTGATTTTAGTTGTGAAATCCCAGATTTTTGTAGGGAACTTAATCTAAATGTTAATTTTTCAAAAAATACTTAATCAGAAATAGAAAAATCACGAAAACTGTAAAAGATAGCAACACCCATTTTACCCCTCGATAATTCTTTTTATGAAGTTTTTTGTCTTTGGAATACGTGAAAACCATCACCGAGACAAAAACCAAAACAAAGAGGATGGCAAAAATCAGTTGTCCAGAGCTGAACATATATGTCTATTTTTGGCAAAATTAATGCAAACCAAACGCAATGAAAAAAAAGATAGCGGCCGTTGAAGCCTTTCACAACGCATTTGGACTGGGAATCCTTCAAGAACCCACGGCGGACTTGGGCAAGGCGAAAAACCAACTGCGTTTTTCTTTAATGGAGGAAGAGAACCAAGAATATTTAGAGGCCGCGAGTAGTGGAGATTTGGTTGAGGTTGCCGATGCTTTGGGAGATATGCTTTATATCCTGTGTGGAACTATTTTAGAACATGGGATGCAATATAAGATTGAAGCTGTTTTTGAAGAAATCCAAAAAAGCAACATGAGCAAGCTCGGAGAAGATGGCAAACCCATCTACCGAGAAGATGGAAAAGTCATGAAGGGTCCCAACTACTTTAAGCCAGACATTGAAAAAGTCCTAAAGGAATAGTTTACTGTGGACTAAACAGAATAACGCCATCCAAAGGGGTCTTCAGCGGAATTGTGTTGAATGCCGGTCAACATACCTTTCAGACGAGTGGCATAGGAATCTTCTAGGGCCGGCAACTCATAACGGGCCTCCTTATAGCCAAATCCAGAAACCGGGCTGATAACTGCCGCAGTTCCACTACCAAAAATCTCTTTTAGTGAACCGTCTTGGGCACCATCCACCAATTCCTGAACCTTAATCGGTCGAATTTCTACCTTGATTCCCAAATGTTCTGCCAAAGCAATTACGCTTTTTCGTGTAACCCCATCTAAAATTCGGTCGCTCGTAGGGCAAGTAACTAAGGTATCATTAAAGCGGACAAAAATGTTCATGGTTCCAGCTTCCTCAATGTACTCATGAGTATTGGCATCGGTCCAAACAATTTGTTGGAAGCCTTCTTCTTTGGCCAAATTGGTAGGGTAAAATTGACCAGCGTAGTTTCCGGCAGCTTTGGCATATCCAAATCCACCATTCGCCGCACGGCTATATTTTTCTGCTATTTTCACACGAACTTCACCTCCATAATAGGCTTGTGCAGGTGAACAAATCACCATGAATTTGTATTCATCCGCAGGTGAGGCGATGATGCCTGCATGTGAAGCGATAGCAAAGGGTCTTATATATAAGGAATTGCCTATACCTGGTTTTATCCAGTCAGATTCCAACTTCAAAAGCGTTTTCAGTCCTTCAAAAAAGACGTGCTCCGGTACTTCAGGCATGGCCATCCGTGCTGAGGATACATTAAAACGCTTGAAGTTTTCCTCTGGGCGGAACAACCAAATCCCGCCATGGTCATCCTTATAAGCCTTCATGCCTTCAAAAATGGCTTGTCCATAATGAAATACTCTGGCAGAAGGCGCAATCTCCAAATTTTGGTAAGGAACAATCTCCGGGGTCTGCCATACACCATCTTTATAGTCACACACCAGCATATGGTCGGTGAATATATCCCCAAACGCCAAGTTGTCGAAGTCAACCTGCCCAATTTTAGATGTTTCAGCCTTTTGAACCGAAACCTTTTGCGAAACTAGTTCCATACCTCAAAAATTATCGGATAAAGGTAAGAAATACCAAAACCTGAATCCTTACCTTCCTTAAATTTAAAATAGATTTACCAGAAATTGAGCGCAATTCCCAATCCTGCTTCGTTTTAACATTTTTGTAGAAATTTGTTCAGCAAATCAAACTAAGGAACACAAAATAACCAATTGAGCGTCATCAAAACCCAATGAAACGAAAGATTATTGTAACGGCAGATGGCTCGAAAACCATTCAAATTGAAGACTGGAACGAGCAATACCATTCCATTCATGGTGCGGTTCAAGAAGCGTATCACGTATTCATCAAAAGTGGTTTTTGGCACGTTCAAACGGATGAACACCCCTTGCGTATTCTCGAAATGGGATTTGGTACAGGGCTCAATGCCTTGATTACTTTACATGAAGCCGACAAGCAGGGTGTTTCGGTAGCGTATGTCGGTATAGAACGATATCCAGTAAGTCTTGAGGAAGCCCTCCAATTGGAGTATCCGGAAATACTTAAGGTGTCCAGCTCTGAAGCTGTGTATCGTAAAATGCACGAAATTTCTTGGGAGACACCACACCAATTGACCCCAAACTTTGGTCTTTTGAAGTGCCAGAAGGATTTTTTTGACGTAAATCAGTCCAGTTTGTTCAACCTTGTTTATTTCGATGCATTCGGTGCTCGGGTACAACCGGAAGTTTGGACCGTCGCACTTTTTGAAAAAATGTACAGCGCATTGAAGTCGAATGGCGTGCTGGTGACCTATTCGGCGAAAGGCAGTGTTCGCAGGGCCTTGCAGGAAGTGGGTTTTGTTGTGGAACGGCTTCCAGGACCTCCAGGAAAACGAGAAATGCTTCGAGCAACGAAAAAAGAGTAGTTTCAAAGATTTTGTTAATAGGTACATTGTGGTTTATCATAAATTAAGCTAATGTTTAAACAGTTGTGTTAAACCTTATTTAATGCCTCAAAAACAGCAGTTTAAACAAGTATTTTTGTTCAAAATCCAGTAGATGAAGGTATTGATAACAGGAGCGACCGGACTCGTAGGGCAGGCGATTGTGTCCGCACTGCATGAGAAGGGAATTCGGGTAAACTATCTCACCACGCGAAAAAATCAAATTCGCACGGAAGAAGATTACCAAGGTTATCTGTGGAATCCGGCGAAAGGTGAAATTGACTTGGATTGTTTTGCAGGGGTCAAGGGAATTATCAACTTGGCTGGAGCAAGTATTGCCAAAAAATGGACTTCCTCACACAAGAGAGCGGTCCTTGCAAGCCGCGTGGATAGTCTGAATACCCTTCAAAAGGGATTGGAACAAGTTAAGGATGCAGAAATAGAGTCTTTCGTTTCGGCTTCCGCCATCGGCGTATACCCAAGTTCGCTAACGGATTATTATGAGGAATCCCATCCTGGAATAGATGATAGTTTTTTAGGTGAAGTAGTTGAAGTTTGGGAAAAAGCAACAAATGATTTTTCGTCTTTTTCTTTTCCAGTTGCTTTAATCCGAATTGGAATAGTATTGTCAACAGAGGGCGGAGCACTTCCCAAAATGGATGCCCCCATTCGCAACTTTGCAGGAGCGGCCATAGGAAGTGGGGAGCAATGGCAATCTTGGATTCATATCGACGATTTGGCACGCTTGTTCGTTTTTGCTCTGAAAAACCAGCTCTCAGGCATCTATAATGGAGTGGCACCCAATCCGGTAACGAATGCGAAAATGACGAAAACCATAGCCAAATCGCTGAAAAAACCGCTTCTTTTACCTAATGTCCCCGCTTCTGTACTCAAATTGCTTTTGGGTGAAATGGCTTATGTGGTGTTGGCGAGTCAAAGGGTTAGCAGTAAAAAAATAGAAGATGCAGGTTTTGTTTTCGAATACACTAATTTGGACTGCGCTCTGGACGCCTTGTACTACCCAAAAACGGCTGAGAAATCTCCAGAAATGGCTCGTATCAACAAAGAATACGTTTAGATTCCATCCTCTCTCAAAGATGACATCCGCTTTTGGCGGATTTTTTTATGTTTTCCGATGACATTTTGACATTTTTTTCCAAATGGCAGTACTTTTGCCGATGCTAAACCGAAAAGTGTTAAAAACCAAGTAATGGGTAAAAACGAGAAGGTAGACGAACTCAATGAAGAGTTGACCGAAAATCAAGAACAAGAAACGGAATCCACCCAAGCAGTTGAGGAACCTACTCAAGAAGAAGTGCTTCAAGAGGAATTGGCGAAAGAAAAGGATAAGTTTCTACGACTTTTCGCGGAGTTTGAAAATTTCAAAAAAAGAACAAGTAAGGAGCGCTTTGAACTTTATAAAACTGCAGGTCAAGAAGTAATCACGGCCCTTTTACCGGTTTTGGATGATTTTGACAGAGCCTTGAAGGAATTGTCCAAATCGGAGGATGCCGAAATGTTCAAAGGAGTGGAATTGATTGATGCAAAGCTTCGCGAAACCCTAAAATCCAAAGGACTTGAACAAATAGAAGTGGCCGCTGGTGATACCTTTGATGCTGAGGTACATGAGGCGATAACGCAAATTCCTGCCCCCGATAAGAAAATGAAGGGGAAGATTATAGATGTGATTGAAAAAGGCTTCAAATTAGGAGAGCGCATCATACGCCACCCGAAAGTTGTGGTGGGTAATTAAGCAATTGTATGAAACAAGATTATTACGAGGTACTGGGAATTTCCAAGAGCGCTTCGGCGGCCGAAATCAAAAAGGCCTACCGAAAAAAGGCAATTGAATTCCATCCTGATAAAAACCCGGGGGATACCCAAGCCGAAGAGATGTTTAAAAAAGCAGCCGAGGCCTATGAGGTATTGAGCGACCCAGATAAAAAAGCCAAATACGACCAATTTGGCCATGCTG
>JBCBCH010000176.1:0-5758 GCA_038530835.1 Bacteroidota bacterium
CCATCCGCGCCGGGGTTGTATTCCTTTTGGGATGGATGTTTGCCATACTTACAGGAATCCAATCCACCGAAAGTGTTTTACTGCTGTTGGCTTTCGGACTAAGTGCTTGCAGTTTTTGGCCTTATGCCCATATTTCTGTGGTGGACCGTTTGGAAGAGAACGAAGGAAAAAAAACCTTCAATAGTGATTTTGCCTTATCACTTTTGGCACTTTCTTTCCCCTTTTCAACCATGCTCATCTTGGGGGTGCTCAATGCGGAAACCGTTTTTTCTTCCTACTTCAATATTCTTTTTGTCGGCGGAAGTCTCATATTGATAGGATTGGTTTTTCCTTTGGTAAAACTGTTTCGAAAAAGAATGGAGTTTCACAAAGTCCCAAAAACCAAAATGGAAGGCAGCACAGCCAATCACGTTTAAACTACCAAGCCAATTAATCGCGGTTTACGCGATAGGTTATCCTGCGATTGGTAATGACAGTTCCACCCGAAACAGATAAAATTGCTTCGTCAGAGAGTACAGGACAAATTACCCCTGAATTGGTCAAGATTACCCGAAACCTTGCCCCATTCAAAGTATTGTCTGATGGGTTTACCGTTAATGTAGCGGTATCTACTCCGCTAAACGGACTGGAATTGGTCAAATCATTCCAATTGGAGCCATCAAATCGTTGCCATTGAAAGGCATCAGCACTTCCTGACACACTTAAGGTAGCACTGCACCCCAAACACGCGGTTAAATCCGTAGGTTGTTTGGTGATACTTGGAGCACCAGAGCCTGCTTCCAGAAAATCAAAAGCACCATTGGTATTGGTGTCTACGGGTGTCGTATATGGTGCGCCTGCTACGGACCCATCCGGATTGATGGTTGGCGTTCCGGTACCATAAATGCCATCACCGTCTGCATCTGCGGCTAATGAGTTGTAGGCTTCGTTGGCATCATTGCAATTGTCATTATCACTGTCGGTATCCAAGCGATTTACAATACCATCGCCATCAGTATCACATTCATTTCCATCGGGGAAAAGAATCGAAAAAGGAAGTAGAGTCTTTGTAATAGTGCTGCTTTGATAGCTGACGGACAAGAAATCTCCACCGGTACGCTCAAAAAATTCCACAGTTATGGTATGAAATCCAGAGTTCAAGCTGATACTTCCGTTGCGCTCACGTACACCATGGGCCCCATCATTGTCGACAACTTCAGTTCCATTGATATAGAGTTTGCTTCCATCATCCGAGGAGGTAAAAAAGGTATAGGTATCTGCCGTTTCAATAAAAATAGAACCCGTATATCGAATGGAATAGCGTTCCGAATCCCCTGGGTCTACCAAGGCTTGTAAAGCGTCTACGTCAAAACTCGTGAAGGTGCCTGTAGCCAAGGCTCCAGCCGTTGGAATGTTGTCCACAGTATCTCCGGTGGGGGATAAATCATAAAACTCATATGAAATCTCCCCGTTGCAATCCGTTTCGTCGGTATCCAAGATTCCGTCATTGTCGTCATCCACGTCCACAGAATCAATCACGTTGTCCATATCCGAATCTAGGGAAGCATCCCGGTAATCTACTTCAGCAACCAAAGGATTTTGCACATTCGGTAAACTGGAAGGCGTATTTATGGTTCCGTTGGCGTCATCATAGTTCGGGAGGCCTCCTGGCAACATGCCATTTGTAGTATCTACAGCATTGTCAAGACCATCCCCGTCAGAATCTGTTCCTGTTAAGGTCAAGCCGGCTTCAGCTTCATCCAACAAGCCATCGTCATCTGAATCCAAGTTGTTGAAGTCAAAGCTTGAACCACTGTTGGTATTGGTTGGTGCAATTCCTTCTCCTGCGCCAGGAACGGATTCGTAGGCATCATCCAAACCATTGCCATCAGCATCTACCAAGGAAGGTGGAATATATCCAAAGGTAGTTTGTGCTTCAACGTTATCAGGAATACCGTCGTTATCGGAATCCAAATCCAAATCGTTGGTCAAACCATCTCCATCAAAATCGCAAATGGTAGCTAAGGCTAGAATGGAGAAAGGGATGTCTGATTTGGCAATTGTTGAACTTTCGTAGGCTACGGATAAATTTTCTTGACCATTTCGTTCAAAGAATTCTACCGTGAACGAATAATTCCCTGCTGCCAGAAAAATACTGCCGCTACGCTCTTGGCTGGCATGAGCCCCATCGTTGTCCACTACCTCAACACCGTTCACATAGAGTTTACTTCCATCATCAGAGGTAGTGTAAAAAGTATAGGTATCATCAGTAGCAATGAGAATGCTTCCCGTGTAGCGAATGGAGAAGGTTTCTGTATCTCCAGGGTCTGCCAAAGCTTGTAGCGCATCTATGTCAAAATCTGTAACGGTACCGGTTGCCAATTCACCCGTAGTGGGAATATTGTCAACGGTATTACCGGTTGGAGAAAGGTCGTAGAAGAAATAGGTCAAACTTCCCGTGCACCCTAAAATTTCATCCTCGTCCAAAATACCATCGTTGTCGTCATCGATATCGGTCACATCGGGAACGGAGTCATTGTCACTATCCTGTGAAAAGGTTTCTTGACACAGAATGAGCGAAAGAAAAAGAAAAATGAGGTGGATTGGGGGAATGCTCCAACGTTTCATTGTATCTGACTTTCTTTGGGTTTTAAGGGTGTACCATTTATCCAAATATATTTGTGACACATCAAAAATGAAATTTAATGTTGTAAAACAAGGTATACTTGTAGCGTTGGATAGTTTGGTCTAGATTCTTGAAAGGTGTGTCCTACAAAATTACCAATTTAAGAATGGATGTTTCACAAGCATGGCATTATAATATTTAACCTGGCCTGTTACTTCCTCTCCTAACCAATCTGGTTTTTCAAATCCTTCTTCGGTATGGGTCAATTCCAACTCGGCCACGATAAGGCCTTGGTTGTTCCCTAAAAACTCATCTACCTCATACAAATGTTTCCCACAACGAACCCAATAGCGGTACTTATCAATGTATTCGGAACCGCATAGCGGAAGTAGTTTTTCGGCATCCATTTTGGGGATTTCGGTTTCCCACTCAAAGCGCGACAGTCCATCTTCGGAAGAGGCTCCCTTTATGGTTAAAAAAGCCTTTTCATCCATAATGCGCACCCGAACCGTACGTTCAGGGTCAGTATTCAAAAAACCCTGCGTAATTCGGCGTTTACTTTCAAAATCGGTTTTAAACGCCTCTGAATTCACCAAAAACTTTCGTTCGATTTCCACATGCTCCATGCTATGAAATATAGCCATAAATTTGGGTATGGATACGGATTTTCCCTTGCGAAAAATCATACATGTGGATATGGATGCCTTTTATGCTTCCGTGGAACAGCATGACAATCCGGAACTACAAGGGAAACCCATTGCCGTTGGAGGAGGCTCCAAGCGTGGAGTGGTGTCGGCAGCCAGTTACCAAGCCAGAAAATTTGGGGTCCGTAGTGCGATGGCTGGGTACATTGCACAACGCAACTGCCCCGACTTGATTTTCGTAAAACCGCGATTTGAACGCTACAAAGAAATTTCCAAAACCATACGCAACATCTTCTTCGAGTATACCGACTTGGTGGAACCACTTTCGCTGGATGAGGCGTATCTGGATGTGACCCAAAACAAAAAAGGAAATCCATCAGCAACTTTGATTGCCAAAGAAATTCGCCAAGACATTTTGGATGAAACCGGACTCACGGCTTCAGCAGGGATTTCCATTAATAAGTTTATCGCCAAAGTGGCGAGCGACATTAACAAACCCAATGGGCAAAAGACCATCAACCCCGAAGAGGTCATCCCTTTTTTGGAGGAGTTGGATATCCGAAAGTTTTATGGTGTTGGAAAGGTGACTGCTGAAAAAATGTACAAACTTGGGATTTTTACAGGAAAGGAACTCAAGGAAAAAAGCCTCCCTTTTTTGGAACAGCATTTTGGGAAGAGCGGTTCGCATTACTATCATGTGGTTCGCGGTATTCACAATAGTCCGGTAAAACCGCATCGTATTCCCAAGTCCGTAGGGGCCGAACGAACATTCTCCGAAAACCTGAGTAGCGAAGTTTTCATGCTCGAACGTTTGGAAAACATCGCCCAAGAATTGGAAAAACGTCTTCAAAAATCGAAAATTGCGGGAAAAACGGTCACCTTAAAAATCAAATACAGTGATTTCACCTTGAATACGCGTAGCAAAACCCTTCCTTATTTCGTTGCCGACAAATCCCTAATCCTAGAAACCGCCAAGGATCTTTTATATCAAACTGGACTGGAAAATTCGGTGCGGTTGTTGGGTATTTCCCTATCCAACCTCAATACGGAGGATAAAAAGAAACCTGTTTCCAATATCAAGGAGGAGGCGATATCGGTTCAGCTTCGGTTTGATTTCTAAACATGCTGTTTTTGAAAAGCCTGATTTGTTCTTACATTTAGATATGCAGCGGGCTCAACTTCACCAACACATCATCAATACCGCCGGAGCGCTTTTTTACTCGCAAGGATACCAAAGTACGGGCATTAACCAAATCATTGAGCGCTGCGATATTGCCAAAGCCACTTTGTATAGTCACTTTAAATCCAAAGAGGACATTTGTATTGCCTATTTGACTCAGCGTCATGAACAATTTATGGCAAGTTTAAAAACCTATGTCGACCGACGCAAAATTGGAAAGAACAAACTCTTGGCCATTTTTGATTATCTCAATGACCTGTTTCGAGGTGATGATTTTTATGGATGTTGGAACTTAAAGCTGCTCGGTGAAATCTCAGAAAGACAGACTGGTCTTGTCAAAGTGCTGCAACAACAGAAGAAAGCCTTGCTATTGCTGTTGGGAGAGGTAGTTTCGGACAATATTGAAAACCTTTCCAAAGCTGAAATAGAGAAGGTCTCGGGTGGCATTTATTTACTGTACGAAAGTGCCATTACCGAGAGTTATCTCTTCAAAAGTGATTGGCCTATTTACTTGTCCAAAAGCATTGCGCCTTCTTTTTTTGAACACCTTCCGCTTAAATCATAAAAAAAGCACGCCATACTGACGTGCTCTTGCTATAGTGATTTGAAACGTCCTACTGGACTATCAAAGTATTGTCGGTTGCAGTAGGGTTAAGTGGACAAAAATATACGTACTCTCCTTTTTCCAACTTTGTGGGTTTTGACTGCTGGGTTTCTCCTGTTTTTACGGGTTGGGTCACATAAGCGGTTTGAATGTGGTTTTCCGGCTTGGAAATGTCCAATCCTTTTTTCACCAATACAAATCCGACATCATGTCCAACGCCAACATTGGAGATATCAAAAACGTAAGTGCCTGCGGTTACCGTAAGTTGTTTTTGGGTGAACTCTCCCGGAGTTTGCTCCAAATTGATGGTTTTTACCGCCTTCTCTTTCATCATCTCTTGGGCTTGTACTCCCAAAACTGCTACTAAAACCAGGGCAATGCTCAATATTGCTTTTTTCATCTTTCTTGTTTTTATTTTATAAGATTAAACTGTTGTTTCCAAAGGTTGTGCTACTGGAAAATCTACAGGCACTTGAGTGGTGCTATGGAGATAATTGGCAATAGTTTTATCCCCTACCAAAACGATAGTATCAACCAAGTTTTCTTTGGTCCACCCCGCTTCAAAGAAGTTTTCCAAAACGGCCGCATCCGTAGCGCCTCTATTTTCAGTGATGTTTCTGGCCAATCTGGCCAAGGCATCCAATTTGTTGTCGAAAGACGCATAACCTGCTCTAAGCTCAAGAATCTGTTCGTCGCTGAACCCATTCATTTTTCCTATCGCAGTG
>JBCBCH010000177.1:0-5736 GCA_038530835.1 Bacteroidota bacterium
TGACAACTGAATTTGAAAAAGGAATATCCGGCTTGACCACAATTTGCAGTTGGTCTGATTCTGTAAATTTTGATATTTCGGAAGTTAATTTCTTCGGATTATTTGAGTCTTGATAAAATCCGCCAGCTGCTGTTGAATCTACTTGACTGCTACCTGCATAAAAGTACCCTCGTAGTTTGAATTGTACATTCAGGCAGTCTTGTCCGAATATAGCTTGGGAAATGATGATGAACGAAAGGATGATTAGCTTTTTCATAGTCTGATGGTTTTCATTAAAACTACTGCATCCCTATTCCAGTTCAAATGGGCATTGAGTGAACCATCAGTTTGAGCTAGTAAACCCTAGTTTTCTTTTCGTATGGCGTAAAAAGTGGCTTTATTGGCTTTATTCCAAATTCAGTTGCCAAGACACCCCAAATCGGTCCTCAACAAATGCGAACTTTTGACTCCAGCCATAGTTGTTAGGCGGCATCAATACGTTTCCTGATTCGGCTAGTTTTGTAAACAACTCTTGTAATTGCCCTTCATCCTTACAGTCCACAAAATTAGAGACAGCTGGCGTAAAATCCCATTCGTGAATGGGTGGACTGTCGCTACATATAAATCGTTTACCATCCAAATGGAAAGTGGCGAACATTATCGTGCCTTCTTTTCCAGGGGCTTCCTTTCCCCAACGTTTTATACTATCAATTTTGGAATTTTCGAACAACCCCACGTAAAAGTTCATGGCTTGCTCTGCATCTTCTTTTTGAAATGTCAAGAAGGTTGCGAGTTGTCCTTCGGCAGTACTTGAAGCTTGTAGTTCTTTTAAGCTATTCAGTTCTGTTCGCAATGCACTGATTTCTTGGTTTGCTTGTTCGTTTTGTTTGTTCTGCGAACAACTTGCTAGGAGTAGCAACAATACTAGTATTGAGATGTAGTTTTTCATGGGTTGGGTATTAAAGGTTTTCTATGATTTGAATGTTGTTTCCGCAGGTGTCGTCAAACACGGCAATTTTAACCGTTCCCATAACCGTGGGCTTGACACTGAAATCTACTTTGAGTTGTACCAATCGTTCATACTCTTCCTGAACGTCGCTGACTTCGAATTGGGTGTAGGGGATGCCTGCATCTTTCAGCGCTTTCTGGTAGGTTTTGGCGGGTTCAAAACTATTGGGTGCTGGCTCTAGGAGTACCTCAGGCCCTTCTTGGTCTTCTTTGGCGACAACCGTAAGCCATCTGTTTCCTTCACTTACCGGCACATCGTGTTTTTTTACAAAGCCTAGTTTCTCAGTATAAAACTTTAAAGCGATATCTTGGTTTAAAACGGGAATGCCTATAACTTTTACCTTCATTTTTTTACTTGTTTGATTCGTAGGGGGCAAGTAATGGAATATTAAGCTAAGGAATTTTGTGAAAGTTGCTCTTTTTGAAATTCGGTAGGGGTGAGTCCAATTTTGGTTTTAAACAGGGTACAGAACGAACTTTGGGTGTGATACCCTACTGTATAGCAGACTTCGGATACTCGCATCCCTTGTTTCAAGTATTCTTTTGATTTTTCGAGACGTCGAAGCGTAAGGTACTGTTTCGGGGTTAAGCCATAGTATCTTTTAAAAAGACGGAGTAAATGATATTTTGAGGTAAAAAGGGTGTGCGATAAAAACTGCAGATTGATTTCTTTCTCAAAATTATGGTCAATAAAGCTCCGCATTGCAATGACCGTTTTGAGCTGTTTGTCATTGGAATAACAAATCTTTTTGATGCGCTGTATTTCGGTTTCGTAGTGGGTCATTTTTAGTGGTATTAGCCTGTACTTAATCTTGATTACCGTTTTTGTGTTCACCAATAATCTGTATCAAATCAGTTACGGCGTTTTTATGACTATGAAATATGTTTTCCTTTTTAAAAACCTTTAGCTCGATATCGGGTTCAACTCCAGAAACTTCATAAAATTTACCATCGGCATTGATTAGTCTTTGATTGGAATAGGTTGTATAAAAGTCACTTATAGATTTTCCCAACATACCGGAT
The DNA here is from genome assembly GCA_038530835.1 of Bacteroidota bacterium. Classification (GTDB taxonomy): domain Bacteria; phylum Bacteroidota; class Bacteroidia; order Flavobacteriales; family Flavobacteriaceae; genus Flagellimonas. The sequence goes on from JBCBCH010000177.1 coordinate 2,011, forward strand.
AGTGTTCCCAAAGTATTGGTCCCCACAAGTTTCACATTGGGTAGGGCACCCATCATCATGGCGAAACCTTCTGCGGCGCTCCTACTGATGTCTGTCATAAGCACATAAACGGGTTTGGTAAAGTTAATGGAATCAGCCGGGTAGATGACCACGGTATCTTCATCATGGAATTCGCCATTGTTGTATACTTGGCTGGTATGGGAAAATACTGGTGTATCTGTAAAATAGCTGGCAATTGTTAGTGCTGTTGCATCATATCCGCCAAAATTGAAGCTGACATCAATTATGATGGCATCCTTATTTTGAAACGTTTCTATTATGCCTTGCATTTGAAGATTCAGATTATCTATTTGCTGCTTTCTCGAAAAATCCTTGCCCAAAAAGCCAGCAAAGGAATGAATATGGATATAGCCAATATTTTCACTTAAAGGCCCCCATTCTATTTTATCATTGGCTATTTTTCTTCCTTTCCCTTGCAATAAACTATCTGATATATTTCTGTAGCTCGTGTCAAAAAACATATCGAAATATTTGCTAAGGGTCTTTATTTTAGATTGTTCTTCGAAAGTTTTCCTTACGATTTCAGCCGATGGGGTTATCCGATATTGCAACGACTTTCCGTTCTCCGAAATGACCTTTGTATGCTGGTCTTTAGTCAATGTAGCAATTTTCCCCATGGTATGGAATAGCGCTTCCTTGCCAGATGACACACTGTCTTTATATCTATCATGTAATTGCTTCCAATTCAGGTTCCTTTCAGCGGTAAAGGCATAGTTCTCCTGCATGGTCTCGAGATACAATTTAAGTGACTTTTCAGGACTTAATTCGGTTACTTCTGAAAATTCGATGGTATGGGCCGGAAGCCCATCAACTTTGACAAAGTCTTTTTTGGTTTGTAGTATTTGCGTTTTATCACCAAAATCGGCAAGGTAAATCCCTAAAGTATCTTTGTGTAGTATAAACTGGCTTTGTGAATTCAACAAGCCTTCCAAGTAATCATTCTTTTCTTTGTAGCAGAAGCTCTCGGTGTAGCTATAGAGTGAAATACCTTCCTCACGAGCTTCTAAGTAATATCCGTTTCCAATCGATTTCCAAACGCCTTGTATCAACGGATTGATGGTATTGGCACTTTCCAAGACTGTACTTTGAAGGGTAGGGATACCTTCCTTAGGCGCACAGCCAAGAAAAAATGAGATGACAAATAGGGAGAAACTAAATCTCATGATTGGACATCTTGATACATTTAAAATAGCACTAGCAACCTTAAACGGGAACTCCTATCCAGAGAAATCCAGTTGTTGATGGTTTCTAAGCTGAAGTTAACGAATTACCGCAATAGATTCTGCCCCTGTGTTACTTATTGAGTTCACCAAGTTTTTCAACTTTGGTCAGCCATTTTAGCCGAAATTCATCCTTGGAAAGGCGTATAGGCCCAATCGAGGTGATTTTAACGGACTTCACTCCAATAAACTGCATGGTCAATTTCTTCATTGCCGTGTGGGATGGACTTCGATTGACAAGTCTGTAGTACCAAGCGGGTTGGTCCATGGTGCAAATCAGTCGTGCTGTTTTTCCAGTGAAATATTTATCCCACCAAACGGAACCCTCCCTTTTTTGAAAGGCGAATCCGGGGAGCAGTACTCGGTCTAAAAATCCTTTCATGATGGCAGGTACCGAGCCCCACCAAATCGGATAAAACCAAACCAGATGGTCGGCCCATTTTAGTTTCTCTTGTGCGTCCAACAAGTCAGGCTCAAGTTCCGTTCGCTTTCTGTATCCAAACTGTAGATTCGGATTGAACTGCAATTCCCCAATCTTGATTTCCCTAATTTCAGCATTCGATTTTTCTACCCCTCTCTTGTATGCTTCAAAGAGTGCTTGATTGAAACTTTCCTTATCCGGATGGCCATTTATGATTAGGATTTTCATTTTGTTCATTTTGTGTTTGGTCTACATGAGGTTTTTTAATGACATCTGGGGGAAAGCGCGAACCGATTTGGTAAATTAACTGTGTACTTTGCAGTAGAGTACAATTTTTAGCAATCCGTATTTCCACCTTCCTTCCAGATTTCAATTACTTGCTTGATAAATTCCTCGAGCTTGGTTTCGGATAGGTCAATACTCTTTTTAATTCGGATACACCCTTTGCCCAAGCTAAAGGGTTTTAAAAGTTCTTTTGCGTTTTCAACCTTTTCTACATTTCCAACATAAAGACTAACATAGGCTTGTTGTGCGTTAAGGTTGAATACGGCCTTTTCATGATCTTCGTAGGAAAGCATTTTATAGCGAATTCCTTCTTTCAAGTCAGGTCCGTTTTTCATGATAAGTTCCCTGACTTGCATCAACTTATGTTTTCGCCAATCATCCGCTATAGCTTCCAAATATTCGCTTGGTGTTTTTACTTCATATAGCATGTTTACTTTATTTTTCCGGTTTGTTTTAATAACAGAAGTGTGCAGCCGAGTAGGAAGCCAATTCCACCAAGTGCATACCCCCCAAATTTGTCTTTATTTCCTCGGATAAAATAGGCCTCACCATTTTTGTCAATAAATTGAACGGTTTTATTGAACCTCAAATCGGTATTTCGTTGAAGTGGTGTTTCTTCCGCATGATATACTGTAATCTCATCTCCAATGTTCAACTTGTCCAGTTGTTCAAATTCAGGGCCAAAATCCCCCTTTTCTTTTCCAACAAATATGTCGAACACAAGCGGATAATCCGCAATATGTATAAACCGGTGATTGCCTTTATTGCGATAGTTTATTTCTTGAAATGTTTTGTCTAAATAATCTATTCTTCCTGTCACACTTTCAAATTCGGTCTTTTCTTTACTCCCTCGTATGGATAAGTAGATGCCAAATCCGATGATGACGATAGAAGCAACAAGTGATTTGAAAAAAATTTCTTTAGGTTGTTTTTTGGTCATATAACTTCGGTTTTCTCAACTGCGGGTAACCGTCTCGGATTAAGATTTCGTGTCCGGCACCACAACTTTTTAGGGATTTTAAACTATAAAAAATAGGTAAACCAAAGCTATGTGTTATTGCCAATGCTGTAAAATGATTTAGGACAAGCTAGGTTGTTTTTCAGCATCTTTTCAGTCCATCTACTTTTTTGGTTTCCATAAGTTATGAAAATTGCCGAATGATATGAACTATTTCAATTTCAGCATGGTATTTCGTTTATACCCCAAACTGTTTCAAATGATGGTTCAAATGATAGTTGGCAATTTCAATCCAACGTTCTCTGCTTATATGTCCAAAGTAAGGATGTTCGGCAAATTCAAAGTTGTTATCGAGTTCGGAAAATTGTAATATGTGCTCTTTAAGTAGCCTTTTGTCATTTTCCAAGGTTGAAGGTGAAGTTCCATCTCCTTCCACTTGACCAAATCCCTTTGGGGCAGGAATGGTTTTTCTGGAACGGGAAAGTTCGACCACTTTTTTTGGGTCTACAGCACCATATTCGTAGGCTTTTTTGGTTCCCATTGCCATTCGAAAAAAGTCCGTGCAATGGCAAACCATTTGATTCACATTCATTTTCCCAAACTTTGGTTTTGATTCCGAATGCAACGTTTCAATTCGTTTTAAAAAAACCGCTATTTGTTCCTCGGTGAAATTCATTTGTTTTCCCGGCTTGATTTTTTATTCAACAGCTGGCAAAATATATTTCTCTAAAATTTCAAAGGGTTTTTCCTCCATTTCAGGGAAAAGGTTGTAATTGCCGCCG
>JBCBCH010000178.1:0-5729 GCA_038530835.1 Bacteroidota bacterium
TAACAAGGCGATGAAATTGAGAAAGAATAAGGCTGTTTTATGGACGGCGGCATCCATTGTTATTCTTTTCGGCATAGGGGCGTTTTGGTTTACATCACAAGAGACTTCTTCCGTGAACAAAGCGATATCACACACAGTTGATTTAGTTATTCGACAAACCTCTGCGGGTGAAAAGAAAGAGGTACACCTAAAGGATGGCTCTATTGTTTATCTGAATTCGGGAAGTAAGTTGAGCTATTCCAAGAATTTTGGTCAAGATGGCACCAGATGGGTGAAGCTTGACGGAGAAGCGTTTTTCGAGGTTAAGAAAGACGAAAGTAAACCCTTCATTATTGAATCTGGTAATATTGTTACTGAAGTAAAAGGAACTTCCTTCAATATCAAGGCTTTCCCCGAGGCTAATGATGTAGCCGTTACGGTGCTTACGGGGCTAGTTGGAGTTTCAAAGAAGGGGGAAAAAAACAAGGTTGAACTAATACCAAACAGGCAAGCCCTATTCAGCAAGGAAGATGGTCTACTTAATGTAATGGAAGTTGATGCACAAAGGTTTAGCCATTGGAAAGACGGAATATTACATTTTGAAGAAGCGCAGTTGGAAGATGTACTCATTGCCCTTGAGCGCTGGTACGGCGTGAACATTAATACCGATAATTTGACTCTGGAAAATTGTACGCTAACAGCAACATTTGATAAAAGTTCCATCTATGAGGTTATGGAGAGTATCAAATTTGCCAAGGAAGGAGTGGAATATACTTTAGAAAACAATACTATAGAAATGAAAGGATTTTGTAACCAATAAAATAAAAAAGCCTATGCATTGAGAATGTAAATAAGAAGGCAGTCTGCAACACTTTGGCGAGCGGAGACAGACTGCCGATGAGAATAACAGAAACTAATAAATAGTAACCGTCAAACATTTTGTGAAAATATGAAATCACTAACACTTAAACAATTATTAAACTTGACGCTCAGGACCTTTATCATATCACTTGTCGTGGCAATGTTAAACCCATTGTTTGCGAGTGAAGCACATGGGCAAAACCTGCGCAATACTTCAGTAGATATATCCGTGCAAAATGCAAGCGTCACAGAATTAATTGAAAACTTGGACCACCAGACAAGGTTCAATTTTATCTACGATAATCGTCTAAAAGGGATTAACAAAAGATTCACCTTGAATTACAATAGCGTATCGCTACTGTCGGTATTAAAGCTTTTGTCCAAAGAGGCGAATATCAACTTTAAGAGAATCAATGATAACATTTCTATCAACATTCGACGTCCTAAGAAAAAAATCGTTGTTCAACCTATACAGCTTACGGTTTCAGGAGTTGTTACTGACGAGTTGGGCCAACCCTTACCAGGCGCAAGTGTTGTGGAGCTAGGAACTGAGAATGGTGTAAGCACAGATTTTGATGGGAACTACTCGATTGAAGTTCCCAGCAATGCCGTACTTGAATTTTCCTACCTAGGATATGTCACTAAGGAGGTAATCCTAGGTGGGCAAACCATAGTGGATATACAATTACAACCTGATGCTAACCAATTAGACGAAGTTGTTGTCATTGGCTATGGAACAACAACCAAGGAAAAGTTCAATGGAGCGGTTTCAAAAGTGGAAACCGAAAAATTGAACAATTTTTCTTCTGCCAACTTTGAACAAGCACTCTCTGGAAACATTGCTGGAGTACAAATTGTTGGAAATGGAAAGAACCCTGGAGAAAACTCAGTGATTCAGATACGTGGACTGAATACTTTAACTGCCGGCACTAATCCTTTGATTGTAGTGGATGGAAATCCTCTTACCGAAGGTTCTTCTTTTAGTTCCATAAACACCCAAGATATCGAATCGGTCAATATACTAAAGGATGCGGCATCTGCATCCATTTATGGTTCGAGGGCATCCAATGGTGTAATCCTGATAACGACCAAAAAAGGAAGACAAGGAAAAATGCAAGTAACGTATGATACGTACTATGGATTTCAAGACCGTGTGGACAAATTTCAATTGGCGGATGCTTATGCGACTGCCCAATTTGATTTTGACGCACGTAATTTCGGTTATCTTTCAGGGGGTCCAGATAGAAGTATCACCGATGACAATGATACTAGGGATGCCAATGGAGGGGGCAAAAGAAGTCGCGTGCAACCCTTTTTGGAAGGTTACCTAAACGGTCAACCCGGATTAACCAATACAGATTGGACAAATGCCGTATTTCGAACAGCTGCCCAGCAGAATCATTATCTCAACTTAAGAGGAGGAACAGAAAAAACCAATTATTCAGTGTCATTTGGTTATCTAGACCAAGAGAACATCATTATTTCATCCGATTACAAAAGGTATACCACGAATATCCAACTGAATACCCAAATTAGCAAGCGTGTTAGATTTGGGGTTACTTCCAATATTTCTTTAGTGAATTCGAATCCGACCGGTGAACGAGGATGGTCGGCACATGATACAGACCCTGGTGACCAACCCGACCCTGCCTACGCGGTTGTTTTGATGCACCCGTATTACCCGATATTCAATTCGGATGGTTCCTTCGCGATAGCAAATCAAATCGATGACAACAATGATAATTGGGACGGCCCTATATCAGAAAACATAATTGCGAAAGCTGAGTTGACCGACTTTTTTGAACGTCGATTTCGAGTTTTTGGAAATGCTTTTGTAGAAGTTGATATTTGGAATGGTCTGAAGTTCAAAACTTCTTTTGGAGGCGATTACAACAGTATTTTTTCAGAATTTTTTGCTCCTTCAAGTATTGGGAATTACAGGACTCCCGTCGCCAATAGTTTAGCACAAGCATTCGAGAACAATGATAGAAGGGAAAACTATATTACTGAAAACTTACTGACTTTCAACAATAGATTTGGTAAAAGCACAATTGATGCGCTTTTAGGATTCAGCTATCAACAGGAAAACTTTTTTAGGACGCGGTTGGAGAGTGTCAATTTTGCCGACGACAACTTGAGTAACATTGCAGGTGCCACCAATCCAGCGGCACGAGCTAGTAGAAGTAGATGGGCACTGGTGTCTTATTTCAGTAGAATCCAATACGATTATGATGGTAGGTATTCATTGTCGGCATCTTATAGAAGAGATGGTTCTTCAAGGTTTGGAGCCAATACCAAATATGGGGATTTTGCTTCTGCATCTGTTGGATGGACCTTAAGTAATGAAAGTTTCTTTCCACAAGACGGTTTTTTGAGCTTTACAAAATTAAGGGCCAGTTGGGGACAAACCGGTAACAACCAAATTGGAGACTTTGGCTCAATAGCGCTTGTAGCTCCTGAGAATTATACCATCGACGGACAATTGGAATCTGGCTCGTTCACACGAACTTCTCCTAATCCTGATTTATCCTGGGAAACGAATACAGCATTGAACTTGGGAATTGATTTAGGCTTTTTGGAAAGCAAAATATTGTTGACTGCTGAGTACTATAATTCAAAGACCAAAGATTTGTTGTTGGATGTTCCGGTACCACAACAATCCGGGTTTTCAGAATCTCTTCAAAATATCGGCGAATTGGAAAACAAAGGTTTCGAACTTGAAATCAGTGGGAACAATTTTGAATTGGGTGACTTCCGATTGGGATTCAATGCCAATATAACTACCAATCAAAATGAAGTTCTTGCTCTTGGAGAAGGCCAAGAACGTATCATTCAGACCAATGGCGGTATGCCCTTTTTGACCGAGGTAGGTGGTAGTATTGCCGAGTTTTACACCTATGACATCATTGGTGTGTATCGAACCCAAGCACAAATCGATTCGGAAACTGTGACACCACTCGCCGGTACCGAAGTGGGTGATTATGTAGTTCGTGATGCCGATGGTGATGGACAAATTACGCCTGATGATAGGGTTAGACTCGGGGACTACAATCCTGATTTTACCTATGGTTTTGGTTTTTCGGTTAACTATAAAGGTTTTGATTTGAATGCCCAATTCCAGGGCATCGAAGGCCGAAAAGCTGCAGATAACATGGTGTATGATGCTGAAAGTGGTGAAGGCTTTTTTGTTCCTACACAGTACTACGTGGATAACTATTTTAATGATAGAAATCCAGATGGTTTCTTTAGAAGACCGGATTTTTCTAGCTTTTCTTCAGCCGGAAGAATTACCAGGGCTTCCAGCCTTTCAGTTTTGGATGCTGACTATTTTAGATTGAGAAGCCTTCAGTTGGGATATAATTTCCAGAAACAAGTCACTAATCATTTAGGCGTTCAAGCCTTGCGCCTTTATCTCACGGGGAACAACATTTTTAATATTACCAATTATCGAGGCTATAACCCTGATGGCATTGATACACGTACCAATGAGAGACAGACACTTACCAGAGGTTGGATTACTTCAACAAGTCCAGTAACACGTTTTGTTGCACTGGGATTAAATGTAAAACTCTAATGAAAAAACAAGATAAAATGAACCATACAAAGAATATATTTCTAATCATGATTGTCTTGCTCAGTCTCTTTTCATGTGATGACGAACTCGATATTGTACCCATCACTGAAAAGTCCGCGGACAATTTTTTTTCTAACGAACAAGAGATAGAAAGTGCCGTTATCGGCGTGTATGCCCAATTGCAAAACAATGGACTCTATGGGCTTGACCTTATTGGTGTTGGTGAAATACCTGCAGAAGATACATTTGAGGAAATTGCAGCAAATGACGGGGGTCGATTTGGACAACTGGATGATTTCTCAACCAACCCGGCAAATGACTTGGTTGGTGACATCTGGAGGGAATCTTACGAAGGAATCCAAAGAACCAATGTTGTTTTAAATCGGATAAACGATATTGAATTTGAAGATGCTTCCTTAAAGACAAATAGAATTGGCGAGATGAAATTTGTGAGAGCCTTGTTGTATTTCAACCTAGTGCGTTTGTATGGCGATGTTCCTTTGGTCATTGTGGAAACCGAAAGCCCTTTTGATTTTTTTGGACTAGGAAGAACAGCATCGGCCGAGGTTTATTCTCAAATAACTACAGATTTAACAGACGCGATTCAAGACCTTCCTACGGCAAAATCCCCAGGTAGGCCAGCATCTGGAACGGCAAGGGCCCTGTTGGCGGATGTTCAGTTGACATTGGGGGATGTTTCAGGGGCATTAACCAATTTGGAGGCTGTTGTAAATTCAGGAGAGTTTGAACTAATGCCTAGCACTTCTGAAGTGTTTGGGGTGGCCAATGAAGGTAATGCTGAAATTCTATTTGAAGTTCAGTATGCAAGTGGTTTTGATGCCGATGGAAGTGATGAAGGAAGTTCTGCGGGATCTCAGTTTAGACCTTCTGGTACTACAGCTAACGCAAAGGGACATAATCTACCTACCCAAGCCTTTATTGATTCTTTTGAGGCGGGTGATACACGTCTAGAGGATTACGTCACCATTGAACCCAATGCCAATCCATTTTATTTTCTGACCAAATATGAGGTTTCGCCCACAGGAGCTGACGATGGCGGTACGGACCATATTATCATACGTTTTGCTGATGTTATCCTAAAATATGCGGAAGCATTGAATGAGAATGGGCAGACCTCAGAAGCGATAGTGCAATTAAATCGTATCCGTTCACGGGCTGGTTTGGGCGATACCTCGGCAGCGTCACAAGCTGATGTAAGGTCAGCTATAAGACAGGAAAGAAGATTTGAATTGGTTGGTGAAGGCAAAAGATGGCTTGATTTAAAGCGCTATGGAACAGCGATAGAAGTGATGAA
>JBCBCH010000179.1:0-5722 GCA_038530835.1 Bacteroidota bacterium
GGTTGGAACGAAACCATAATACTATTCAACGACTTTCCAGAAAGTTGAATTCTTATACTTGCGAGCCCAATAACCATTCCTGTTTTGAGAAATTTTACGAATTGAAACAAGGGTTTCAAAGTTTCACGGGTAAACAGAAACAACTTGTGAACCAACTGAAGTCAATGGGCAAGAGCGAAATCGGGAGTTTGGAAGCCGAACTTAAACGGCATACCGAACTGTTCCGAAAGTTGGAACAAGACATGGCAGCTTATCTTTTGGACACGAATAAATACGTTTAAACCCAACAGAAGCAAAGGCCTAAAACCTCTCTTAAAAATTCGTCCTATACATCCCAAACCTGTTTAAGGGTCGTATCTTTCGACTCTCAAAATCTGGAAGGCGATGCGCATATCCCAACCCTATTTGATTATTTTGGCCTTCTTCGCTATCTATGTGATTTGGGGGTCAACGTATCTCTTAAATAAAATAGCCGTTGCGCAATTAGCACCCTTTATGCTGGCCGCCGTACGTTTCATAATAGCAGGCCTTCTAATTTTTATCATCGCAAAGGTCTCGGGGCAAACCTTGCATATCACCAGGAAACAACTCCTAAATACCATGTTCGCTGGGTTTTTGTTCCTAAGTCTCGGAAATGGTTTCGCCGTTTGGGCCCTAAAATATGTAGATAGTGGCTTTGCTGCTTTAGAGATTTCAGCCCAACCGCTCATCATTTTAATCATGATGCGGATTTTTCAAGGAAAAAAAATTCAGCCCATGTCCGCCTTTGGAGTAGTCTTGGGTATGGTAGGGATTTATTTGTTGATAAGCCAAAAGGAAATAGTTGCCAAAGAAAACGCCATCGTCGGAATTCTAATGATTTTTGGATGTATGTTGAGTTGGGGGTATGGAAGTCTTTTTGTAGGGAAAGCAGACCTGCCCAAAAACTACTTCGTTAACACAGGTTATCAAATGTTTTTTGGAGGCCTCTTTTTGGTATTGATGAGTTTTGGATTCCAAGAAACTTGGATTTCACCAAGGGAATGGCAAACCGATGTGATTTGGGTTATGGTATTGTTGATTGTTTTTGGAAGTATTCTGGCATTCACTTCGTTCAACTACTTGCTCAAAATGGTATCCCCAGAAAAAGTAGCCACCTCAACCTACGTCAACCCAATTGTTGCCATGCTATTGGGTTGGTATTTTTTGAATGAGTCCATCTCGCTTCAATCCATTGTTGCTGCCATCGTTTTACTTAGTGGGGTATACTTCATCAATTCCAGAAAAAAACTCGCACTGTTTGCACGGTTCAAGAAGTAGTTGTTTCCGACTTTATTCGGTTTTGTACAGTTCACTACATTTTTGGTCCAGTTCGTTACATTGGGTTTGGGCATTTAAAATGGTCGAAACATCTTTGGACCATCAATCAATCAAAAATCATTTCATTCATCAATCAAAAAACGAACAATCATGAATTTCTTGGCAAAACTTTTACTTTCCCTGCTGACAAAGCTGCTGCTGCTTATCCTGCTTTTGGGCTCAGACGAGGCGCAAGCGCAGCGAAAAACCACATCTGTACGCATTGAGAAAAGAGGGGTCACCTCCATTTCGGTCAACAACGGATTCGGAAATCGATTTAAAGTTGAGTTCAAAGGAGACATCAAACTTACTGATGACGATGCGGATATTTCAGCGATATCTCCAGGGGGGTATATGGACCTCCGAAAAACTGCTTTTGGGAGCAAACGACGCATTTACATTGAATCCAGCGAGTCCGGAAGCCTGACCCGGAAATACTATGTAGGCGGTTCGGAAAAAAGTTTTGACGGTGAGGGCAAAAAGTGGCTGGCAGAGGTGCTACTCGAGGTAGTACGTCATACCACCTTGGGTTCTAAAGAGCGGGTAGACCGGATTTATAAAAAATCGGGCACCTATGGAGTCCTCAAGGAAGTGGGCAACATTGAAAACGACCGGGTAAAGACGGTTTATATCAAGCACCTTTTGGACAAATCCCCGAAGGAGGAAAATCTACTTTCCATTCTCAATGTGATTCGCGAAGGAATCGATTCGGATTACCACAAGGCCACTTTATTAAAGCGAAATGCGAAACAATTTTTGGGTTCCCCATCCACCGCGGCGAGTTATATCCAAGCCGCTTCAAGCATTGACTCGGACCATCATAAAGCAGAGGTGTTGAAAACGTCTCTAAAGGGAAGCCAACTGCAGAGCAATCAGTTTAAATCGCTGTGTTTGGCTGCAAAGGATATTGATTCCGATTATCACAAAGCAAGTGTGCTTTCCAATGCACTTCGTAATCCGGATATGAATGCTGAGGCTTTGAAAACTTTGATGAGCACGGCACGTAGTATCGATTCAGACCATCATCGTGCTTCGGTCATCAAAAATGCCTTGACTCGAGCGGGGGTTACGTCCAGCAGCTATCATACCATGTTATCTGCGATGGATGGCATGACCTCCGACCATCACAGAGATGACGTCTTAAGCAAAATGCTAAACCAATCTTTGGATGACTCCACCTTGGAACATGTGCTGAAAAATGTTAACCAGATGGATTCCGACAGCCATAGAGCACATGTTTTAAAGCGAATGGTGCGCAATCAATCTTTTTCAAAAGAAAACATCAACACCTTTTCCGGGGTATTGAACCGATTGAGCTCAGACCACCACAAGTCTGATGTATTAAAATCTGCAAGCCGTCTGGATTTGGATGGAGAAGAGTTGGTCACCCTTTTTGATACCGCAAAAGGAATAGATTCCGATTACCACAAAACGGAAGCATTGTTGGCCTTATCCTCAAAAATGGACCATAGTGACAGTAGCATGCGGGAAGCCTATCGGGCTGCCTGCAAGTCAATCAATTCTGACTCTCATTACCGAAGGGCCATTGATAAACTAGATTAATTTCCTTTCTCCCGATGCAAAGGGCCATGCATCAAATTATCTGTACTTTGGTGTTATGGCGCAGCTTATATCCTTTTTTGAAAACCGACCTAAAATGGCCAGACATCTTAGAATTGTCCTTACTGGTTTCGCCGTTGGCATGTTTTTTTGCTACTTCCTAAGTTTTGAAGGGACGTTTCGCTGGCGTGATATTGTGCTCGGAGGCTTCGCTGGCGTATTGGTAAGTTATTTGTTCCACGGTATCAACCTGCTTTTGAACCGATGGATAGGGTGGAAGCAACGCACTGGAATTCGCTTGCTTTTGGGAATGCTGGTTCACGCTGCTAGTGGAATGGTTTTAGTGGTTTTGCTCTTAAAAGGGTATCAGTTTTATTTTGGGGGTGCTGGGCTGGATGGCGAATTGGCTTCACATATGTTTTTAAAAATTGGTGTCTTGCTTTTTTGTGTGGTGCTGCTCTACAATGTGATTTATTTCACATTTTATTCCTATAAGCTTTATGCCAAAGGACAGTTGGAAAAAGTGCGATTGGAACGAGAAAAAACAGCATTGCAATTAAGGGCTTTAAAATCCCAACTAAGTCCTCATTTTCTGTTCAATTGTTTGAACACGCTTTCTGCCTTGATTCGGACGGATATCCCAAATGCAGAGGTCTTTATTCGTGCCCTTGCCAAATCCTATCGCTACCCTTTGCGTTCGTATCGCCAAACTCTGGTGCCTTTAGCTGAGGAATTGGAATTTGCCAAGGCTTATTTCTTTTTGATGAAAACGCGGTTTCAAGAAGATATCCAGTTTGATGTTACCGTAGATGAAAAACATTTGGGAAGCAAGACCGCCCCTCTAACGGTGCAGATGCTGGTCGAAAATGCCTTAAAGCACAATCGAACAGATGTGGACCTTCCATTGGCTATTGAAATCATTTCTGATGGAAATCACTTGACCGTATCCAATACAAAAACCAAACCGCGCGCCAACGTGACCTCTACCCATATTGGTTTGAAAAATATAGACATGCGCTACTATTTGTTGTCCGGTAAACACATTCATGTGGAAAACGAACAAAAGTTCTCGGTAAAACTTCCTTTGTTATGAAGAATAGGCTGTTCGTGCACCATCCACTCTTTCGCATTTTCGCTCCCTTGTTTAGCGGCACCCTGGTCTATTTGTTGATAATCCTCATCAACAATTCCATAGAAGAGCTTGCAAATACCTTTTTTGGGCAAGAACTTTATGTTTGCATCGGACTGGCCTATCTCATTCAAGAATTTGCGCGGTATTCCTTGGTGTTTTTTCAAAAACGCAAACAGCCAGAAAGCTTTGTGCTCAAAACCGTCTTACACATCTTAGCGGTCTTGATTGCCACTATAGTTTTGGTTTCTGGGGCGATGTACCTCTACTTTGTGGGAGTGCTTTCCTATACACCAAATGCATCCGAACTCATAATGTTCAATGCAATTTTTGGGGTTATTGCCGCCTTGTATGTATTGCTTTATGTGGGGCACCAGTTCTTGTATAAAGTCAATACAGCCATTCTCAAACAAGAAGAAATCCTAAGGCAAGAGACCGAGGAGAACTTTCAAAAATTTGCCAAGGACATCAATCCTACCTTACTCTTTGAAAGTTTGGAAGCTATTTTGGTGCTTATGAAAAAGGAAGCCGAAAAGGCAGAAAGCCTTACTGAAGAGTTTGCTTCTATTTATCGGTATTTGCTTTCATCACGTAAGAAAGAAATCGTTCAGATTAAGGAGGAGATGGAAGCTCTAAATGGTTTTGCCGCGGTTTTGGAAGCCTTACCCTTCCGCAAAACACAATTGCGCATACAAAACCCTTTTCAAGAGGGATGGTTAATACCGGGAAGTCTGCTGTTCGTTTACGAGAGTATTGTGCGAACCACTATTCCGTCAGAATACCAATCCATGCAAATTGAGATAACCGACCAAGAATCCCATATTCAGTTGGAGTATGAACATGAAGAACGTTTGGACCAATCCCTGAATCTTGAAATCTTTGAGCGTTTGCGACAGGATATCAGTTTTTATACGGACCAGCCCATCGAAATTTTGCATCATACCACCACTAAAACCATCAAACTACCCAAAATTCAACTCGCATGAATGTTGTAATCATAGAAGATGAACCCTTGGCTATAGATAAGCTGGAACGCTATCTGAAACAGTATAATTCAAGTGTTCACATCCTCGCGAAACACGCATCCTTGGAAAAGGCAATTCCTTGGATACAAGAGCACCAAAACGAAGTGGATTTGTTTTTCATGGACATTCAGTTGACTGATGGGTTGAGTTTTGAAATTTTCAACAAAACCGATTTGAAAAAGCCGGTCATTTTTACGACAGCTTATGACGAATTTGCCATTGAAGCCTTTCGGGTAAATAGTATTGATTATCTGCTCAAGCCCGTGAAGTATTTGGATTTAAGCAGGGCCATGCAAAAACTCGACGGATTGCGAGAACAATTTCAAACGGGAAACACCATCGCCCCAGTGGTAAAACAACTTCAAAAAAGTGGCTACAAGGACCGTTTTTTGGTACGGATTGGAAACCATTTGCATTCCATCCAAACCGAGGACGCGCAATATTTTTATGCAGAAGGCAGGGATGTCTATTTGGTTACTACAGAGCGCAAACGCTATATCATCCCACATACTTTGGAGCATCTTGAAGAGATGTTGGCGTCGAAACAGTTTTTCCGAGTAAACCGAAGCTTTTATGTAGGCTTAAAGGCGATAAAGGATGTGGGATGATATAGCGTTTGCGCTCTGTAGTAACCAAATAGACATCCCTGCCTTCTGCATAAAAATATTGC
>JBCBCH010000180.1:0-5712 GCA_038530835.1 Bacteroidota bacterium
CCTTTAACCTCTACCAATTCTCGAATGGCATCTATGTACAAGGCGTTCAGAAAAACTATCCAAAAGCCCTTGGCGCCAAGGTTTTGGAAGTCAATGGCGTTCCTATCGCCGAAGCTTTACAAAAAGTTTATCCGGTGGTCAGTGCCGAAAATTCCCAATTTTTTAAAGCGCATGGGATAAACTTCTTGACGATTCCAGAGGTACTTCACGCACAAGGCATCACAGATGAACTAGAGCTTTCGGTTTCGTTTACGTTAGAAAAAGATGGAAAAACCTTTGAAACCCTGTTTACAGCCTTACCCGAAAACGAAAGGATTCCCAACCACTACGGCTATGTATTTGAAAATGAAAACTGGTTGGAGGCTAGACAGACCAATGTCACACCACTTTATCTCAAATACCTCGAAAAGATGTACTTTTTTGAGTACTTGCCTGAAGCCAAAACGGTTTACGTCCGACTTAGTCAAATCGAGGACGACCCATCGGAAAAGATGGCCTCATTTTATGGGCGACTCTTTGAGTATATCGAAAATAATTCGGTTGAGAAGTTGGTACTTGATGTTAGATTGAATGGCGGTGGAAACAATTTCAAGAACAGGGCTTTCATCACCAGCATTCTGGAAAACAAAAACATCAACCAGGTGGGAAAGTTTTTCGTGATTCTAGGACGCCGTACTTTTTCCGCTTGCCAAAATCTCGTGAACGAGTTGGACAACTACACCAATGTGATTTTCGTTGGAGAACCTACGGGGGAAAATGTGAATTTCTACGGAGATATCCGCATCACAAACATGCCCAATAGTAAAATAGCCTTGTATTTATCGTATGCCTGGTGGCAAGACAAACCTGCCTGGCAAAATGCGGAATGGCTTGCCCCTTCCCTTCCGGTTGATATGAGTTTTGAGGAGTATTCTACGAATCAAGACCCAGTGCTTGACGCCGCCCTGACTTTTGCTGACGATAGCTTTATACCCAACCCCATGCGATACATTACTGATGGTTTTGTCAACGGCAACATAGAAGAATTAGCACGAGAGGTTCCAATGATGATACAAGACCCCAAGTATGGTTTTTTCGATTTTGAAACGGAAATCAGCAAAGCTGGATTGCTTCTGGCGAAAAGTGGCACCAGAGAAGGCATTCAAGTTGGGGTTGGCGTACTGTCATTTGTTACCGAACTTTTTCCTTCTTCCCCAAAGGCCTGGAAAAACCTGGCCATGGGTCACCTGAATTTGGGAGAGGAACAGAAGGCGAAAGCATTTCTGAACAAAACCATAGCCTTGGATTCTGACGGAGCTGTAGGTAAAAGTGCAAAAGACATGCTTCGCGAATTGGATGATTAAGGGCTAAAGTCTTCAGGAGATAATGGGAATGATATTCATACTTCAATACTTGTATCGCCAAAAGTAACCTCAGTAGTAAAGAAGGTAACCATAGTGTTACTCCTCTGGTTGTTTGGTTATTATGTTTGGGAAAACCTTTAGATATGAGCAGCAATATTAGTTTATCATTTCATACCAACTTCAGTGGTATATGGAAGACGCTCCGATTCATTTTTTGTTCATTTTGTTTGATAGCACTATTTTCCTGTAGTGATGACGAAGATGAAATCAATTTTTCATTAGAGGGAACTACGTTATCAATTACTGATATCTCAGGAAATTGGACCTCGGTCTTTATTGCATTTCAAGACCTTGACCTCCCCGACAGCGAAGCGCAGATTATAGATTACTCCGCGTTGGGCGCAACCGCAACCTTGAATATTCAAAATGATGGTCGGTTCACGGCAAGCTTTTCTTTGCCCGAAGGTTCTACCATTAATTTTTCAGGACAAATGGGCTTTTCTGGAGATCTTCTGGTTCTCTCCGAGGATTCCGATGGCCCTGGAGACGAAGCGTTTTGGAGCATTACCCTAACAGAAGATGATATTCTTGGGCTTTCGGGCGAATTGGAAATTGACTTTGACGAAGATGGAACGATTGACCCCACCTTCGTTGTGCTTCAGATGGAACGTTGATTGTTAGTTAAACTTGCATTTTGAATAATGCCTCCCTTGGAGTTTAATTGTAAAAAAACCTACTGAAATCAATTTCAAAGTGCTCTTTTATATTCCGATGGGGCAACTTGATACTTTTTCGAGAAAGATTTGGAAAAGGAACTCAAACTGCCAAAGCCACATTCAAAACAGACATCGGTTACGCGCTTATCGGTAAGCCGTAAGAGTTCTGCAGCTTTTTCCAAACGCTTGTTGGTGATGTAGCGTGCAGGGGTATCTTCAAACACATTCTTGAACTTGCGCTTGAAGGTGGAGACGCTCATATTGGTCAAGTCAGCATAATCTTTTATTTCCAACTCTTGATACAACTGCGATTGGATAACCGTCTTAAAATTCAATACGACCGGGTCGAAAAGACTTCTGAGCAAGTCCCGTATACCGGGATAATCGATGTTGTAGAGCAGCAAAATAAGCTCTTTGAGTTTCAGAACAATCAAATCGTCATTGATTAAATCGGGATTTTCGAAGTAAAACAAAAGCCCTTTGATATATTCATCAATTACGGTCCTTTGCGGAATCTTTGTAAATACTTGGGTACTCGCCACGTTTTCGGTCCTCAAAAAATCAGGTGGGTTGTTCTCGTAAATGAAGTCCAAAATTCCCGGGTGAACATGTATGGCTATTATTTCGCAAAATTCTTTGGTGCCAGCGCTTTTCCAATGGTTCACGAATGAACCACACTTCATCAAAATACTTTCCTTGGAAGAAACGGCGCCCTGCTCAAAACCTCCGTAAAGCATCCCCTCACCTGCTATGGAATAAATGAAGCAAGCTTCCTGTTCAAAAGTCACTGCGGGTTTAAAGGGCGGTCGAAACACTACCTTTTCAAACACTTTGGTTTCCTTTAACTGGTATGAGTCATAGGATAAAATCATCTTTAAGCGAACAAAAAGTTAAAAATAAGCTCCAACTGACCTACCCAATTATCGAAATTATGTCCACCTTGGGTTTTTTCGGAGTGGATTTTATATCCTTTTGCCTCATATATGTTCGTCAGCGGCTCTACATAATGCTCTGCATCATTTTTTCCGGTGGATATGAATACTTTTAAATCTTCATTCTTTGAAAAAGTAATTTCCGCAATAACTTTTTTGCAAGGGTACGTGACAGGAGAAAGCACGGCATATTTCGTAAACGAAGTGGACTTTGCGGAAAACCATGCCGCATTCAGACCCCCAAAAGATATGCCCACCAAGCCTCGATGTTGTGGAGTAAATGATTTTCCGATGGTCTTTTCGGTTTTTGGCAGTAGTTCATTTTCAAAAAAATCCAGATAATCGGGATTGCAAAAAAAGTAGGTATTGCGTTTATCAACTGCATCGTTCAAATCCACGGCGCTCACAAACACCAAATATGTTGGAGGAATCTTGCCCTGGTCGAAAAGGGCATTTAGTTTATCCAGAATACCAGCCTTTAGCAGTTTTTCGCCATCCGTAAAATACACCACGGATGCTATTGCTTCCGCATCGCCCAGCTGAGAAATTTGAACCTCGGTTTTGGTATTCAGGATTTTACTGTCTACAACCAATTGTTGTCCCCAACTGGCAGCAGTAGATAAGGAAAATGAACAAAAAAGTATCGCGAAAATCCTTTGATTCATGCTTTAAAGATATTAAAGTCAAAAGCACCTTGGTTCAAAGGTGCTTTTGCTTGCTTCGGGTGTTTGGTTACGACTTAGCGTTGTGCAATTCATAGAGTCGAGCCATCATCTGGTTGGATACGGTATCCAAAAAGCCAATAAACTGTTCTTTGTTCATTTGAGGGTTTTCCATAAAGGTCCAGCCGCTCGAGCTCCATACCACCATACATTTATTATAGCCAAGGTCAACTACTTTAAAGGAGTTTACCATGTTCTTCGCGGGTACCCCGGCTACCGCATACGAATAGAATCGTTTTTCGTCATCATAGGCCAAAACAGTTTCTGTAAATGCAGGATTACCCGCTGTTTTTCGGGTTTTTCCTGGCTCCGAACAGCTCCGGGTCGCACCCACACCAATAGGTCCGGTGACCCATGAATCGCCAATAAAGTCAGGTGTCAACTCCTCCACTTTATCCAGTTTTCGCAGTCTTCCCCAAACTTCATCCGCAGAAGCGTTGATAATTTGGGTCTTGGTCATAATAGCATCCGTTTTTTGGGCTTTGGCCATGGTAAAACCGCCAAATATGAACGCCGCAATTAAAATCATACGTTTCGTCTTCATTGTGCTTAAATATTAATTGATTAACAAAAACAAAATTGGCAAGAAAGCGGTTTTGGCTCTTGACGAGAAAGGTCAATTATTTGTGTACAAGGGTCATACGTGGGAGTATGTGCTTTTGGAGGTTGATAGAGTTCAAAAAAAATGCCTAGTCTACCACCGTTTCCAAAACAGCCCAAACATTTTCCAAAACGATTTGATGGCCCTCGGTATTGGGATGAATGCCATCTTCCAAATTCAAGTCGGGAATACCGGCCACACCTTCTAACAAAAAAGGAATGAGTGCAATTTGATTTTCAGTTGCCAATTCAGGGAAAATCTTGCGAAATTCTGTTGTGTATTCCGGTCCCATGTTGGGCGGAATTTGCATCCCCGCCAATATAATTTGGGTGTCTTTGTTTTTCGCCCTGACTAGATTGATTATTTCCTGTAAGTTTTTACGGGTTTCCACTAAGGGAATGCCGCGAAGTCCATCATTAGCGCCCAATTCCAGAACAAAAACATCGACCTTTTGTTTCAACACCCAATTCAAACGATTCCGCCCTCCCGAAGTCGTCTCGCCACTAAGCCCAGAATTGATGACGGTATACTTAAAATCAAGAGAATCCAAGCGTTTTTGGACCAGTGCGGGAAAGGCCTCTTCAAGTTCCAAGCCATAGCCAGCGGTAAGACTGTCGCCAAAGAACAGGATTATTTTTTCTGAGCTAACTTCTTCCACAGGGTTCTCCAATCCATCTTTTCCATCGGAGACTTCCGGAGCCGTTTTGGAACCCTCGCGACAAGAAATCAAGCAGATAAAAAGAAAAAAATAACGAAACTTTAAGAGGTGATGCATGGTGTAAAGAGCCTTAGAACAAAATCATTTACCTATTTTCCTGTCCAATTAAAAAGAAGCAATTGCGCTATGTCAAAGATATTAAACGTTGAGCATCTTGGGAAGACCTATGTCAGCGGTTCGAAATCATTAACTGTGTTGGACGATATCAGTTTCAGTATCAATACGGGGGACACCTTCGCCATTATTGGCCCTTCAGGGAGTGGAAAAACCACCTTGTTGGGGCTTTGTGCCGGGTTGGACTATTCAGATGCAGGGTCTGTAACACTATGTGGTTCTGATTTAGGTGCTTTAAATGAAGATGAGCGAGCATTATTGCGCAATGAAAATGTGGGTTTTATTTTTCAGAATTTTCAATTGTTGCCTACGCTAACGGCGCTCGAAAATGTGGTGGTCCCGCTGGAACTTCAAGGGGTAAAAAATGCATCCAAAAAAGGAAAAGAACTTTTGGGAAAGGTAGGTTTGGGAGATCGTTGGCACCATTATCCCTCACAACTTTCAGGTGGGGAGCAACAGCGCGTGGCATTGGCGCGTGCGTTCTCAAATAGCCCTTCCATCTTGTTCGCCGACGAGCCTACGGGAAATCTTGACCAAGATACGGGTGATCGCGTAGTACAATTACT
>JBCBCH010000181.1:0-5711 GCA_038530835.1 Bacteroidota bacterium
GGACCCTTCCTTTAGGAGTTTCTTTAGTGTTGGCAAGGTATTCCGGAGCTGGAACACCTCTTTTTTGAGCTTCATTTTGGTAATATTCCTGTTTAGTGGGATGGTTCGGATAAACCCCATTGAAAACCTCGCCCCAATAGTTTTGTGCAATGATGGTTTTGAGCATAGCAATACAATCGTTCAAATGGATAAGATTTACCGGTGCCTTTCCATTTTTAAGCCCTTTTTTTTGGGACAACATTGTTACGGGGTGGCGGTCAGGACCTATCAGCCCACCAAAACGGACTATGGTATTCACTGAACTTTCAGGGTTTAAAAACAATCGCTCGGTTTCCAGTAGCTGTCTTCCCGATTCCGTTACAGGAACGGGAATGGTTTCTTCGGTAATGTCATCCGGATGGTTCCCGTATACTGAAGTACTGCTGACAAAAATGGCATGGGGTACCTTGGCTTTTTGCATTGCGGTATGCAAGTGTTTCATTTTAGCTACATAGTTCGCATAGGGTTGTCGGCGCAGTTTTGGCGGTACATTGATGACCAAAACATCCAATCCTTCTAAAAAACCTTTAATATTTCCTTGAATGCCTTCTTCGGATAGGGCAATTTTGAAAGGAAGGATACCTGCCCCAGCCAAAGCCTCTACTTTTTCGGTGTTGGTCGTTGTGCCTCGCACCAGGTGCCCCGAATCCAATAGTGATATGGCCAAAGGAAGGCCCAACCAACCGCATCCGATAACACCAACATTAGTTTTCAAATTTGATGGATTTTATCTGGATGATGGCATCGTTCAAAACAAAGGGCATGGGAATACTGTTTTCTGGCCTTTCTGGCACGCTGAATTGCGAATGGGACAACAAATCATTACTGGATTCATAGAATGTAACTTCGAAGATAGAGTCTTTCGGAAAACTTACTTCAATCTCAGTATAATTGTTGTTGGTCACGGTATGGGTGAAAAGTCTATTTTTCCGGTCCCTCAAATAAAATTCTGAAAGTGGAATTCCATTGATTTTGGCGGCATACAACATCATAGGGTTGGTATACACATCCAATCGATTGATACTTCGCTTTGGGGTATAGCAAACTTCTATGATACGTTCCTTGCCCACTACCGTATCACGGTTGATATCAATCAAAGGTGCGTTGAGGTTTTTTAATGGGGCTTCTTTAATAGAGGTCAATGAGGTCTTGTATTTACTGCTCAGGTTTTCCAAAGCACTTATTTCCAAAGTATCATGCGTTTCACCAATGTATTGCTGATTCCATGGGATAAGTTGCTCATCATAAGTGGTCCAAAATGCAGCGTCCGTGTCGAGGTTGTATACATAGTTCAAACTGCTGGGTTTTGGACGAGTTTCGGTAAACCCGGAGGTCACATGTGCGGCAATACCAAAAACAAAGGCTAGAAAAAGACTCAGGTAAGCAATTCTACTTTTATGGGAAAACTTCCCCCAAAAGGGAAACGTCGCAAAAAATAATAGTACCACAATCAAAGTAGAGCTCGCCATCATTTTTAGTCCTAAGCCAACCGGAAACATTTTAATCATTGGCGAAAGAATAAAAATAGAAGGAAGGCCTAAAAAGAGTAGCAGCAAACTGTTGGGCTTTTCCTGTTGCACCAACACGTAGAGGGCGGCCAAGAGTCCGTAAACCGGTAAGATAAAAAAGCCGGCACCCTTCAAATACATTGCGGTCAGTAGGCAGATGGCCAGCCATAATAAGATGGGAAAAACCAACAAATCCGTCACATCGGTTTTTCTGAATTTTTGATATACCCAAAAACAGATAGCCGTGGTCAAAGCGGCAAATGCAGCAATGTAAAGGTGTCCATTATACGTAAAACCATGCAGCATATCGGAGTAGCCAGGATAAATCTTTAGAAGCAATCGCCATCCAAAATGCCCAATGAGGGTAGTGGGAACCAAGACCAAAAGTGCGGGGAGGATTCCAGTGACGATACCCTTAATTGAAAACCTTGCTTTTTTGAAACCGCGATACAGCACAAACAATAGAAAGAGTACAGCTAATAGCAACATGGCATTTATCCAATCAAAAGGGTAGCTGATGACCCCAAAAAAGGGTACGTTGATGTATACCAGATCGTTTAAGCTTTTAATGTTCTCTAGGTCGGCGTTACTAAAATAACGTAGCAATGGCATTAAATAGGAACCTTGGTGGGCCAAGGTCTTTTCATCCAACCTATCAAAGCGGTCCATTGCCGTATGGTAATCGAAATGGTCATCGATAAAGGCAAGGTTGAATCCCTCGATATCCGCTTCCTCACGAAAAACGGTAAGGTCAGTGTCATTGGGAAGCATTTTATAAATACTGTAGGACAAAGAACTGGCTACTGGGTATTTCGGATTGGCTTCAACAAATCCTTTGATGAGATTGGCATTCCCGCGATTGGTTTCCACAAGCATGTGGCTAGGGCCGCCACTACCACGAGCCTCAAAGTTCAAAATCAAACCGATGTCTTCTATCCATGGATGTTGGTTGACAAAATAGGAAGCGCCGTTCAATCCTAATTCCTCGCCATCTGTGAAGAGAATAATGATATCGTTTTTAGGCACTTGATTGTTTGCTAAAAATGCTCGCACACCTTCAAGTATGGTAGCGACTCCACTGCCTGCATCACTTGCACCAAAAGAGGAATGCGGATCGCTATCGTAGTGCGTCATTAAAGTCAGAGCTTTTCCCTCTTCTGTACCCTTGATTCGCGCCATGATGTTGGTCACTTTGCTCATGTTCATCGATTTGGTCACTACATATCCCTCTTGGGTCAGGGTTTCCAAATTCAATGCCTTAAGTTGGGAAATGATATAACCCCTGCTTCGTTCGTGTCCCGGAAAACCTACACCGCGTGGTTCCAAAGAGAGGTTTTTTACATGGAGTAATGCCTTATCGGTTGAAAATTCGGTTGGAGCAACATTCGCATCGGGGGTATAGCTGGGTGTCAACGATTCGTAGCTCCAGAATACTGCCAATGCAAACAATAAAAAGGAAAGGGAAGGGGAAATTTTCATTTTTAGTGAGTTGGTTTTCTAAATTATGAAAAACTGAAAGCTTGGCAGGTTTTCTTAAAAAAAATTTAAATAACAGCGCGAATTTTCTTATATTACTTAATCAACCTTTAAATTCAACTTAATGGCAATCAAGAGTTTTCAAGGCATTCGGTCTAAAGATTCGTCGAAAAAAGAATATGTAGCGCCTATCTTGGTAGAAGATTACATGACTAAGAAGTTGATTACTTTTTCTCCAGAACAATCCATTTTGGAGGTGATGGAAGCATTCGCAAAACATCATATTTCCGGGGGACCCGTTATGGACAAAAATGGTTTTCTGGTAGGCATTATTTCAGAAGCGGATTGTATGAAGCAGATTTCGGAAAGTAGATACTTCAATCAACCCATTCTGGACAAGAGTGTGGAACGTTATATGACCAAAGAGGTGGAAACCATTCCACATGATATGTCCATTTTTGATGCGGCCGGCGTTTTCGACAAACATAAGCGAAGAAGATTGCCCGTGATGAAGAATGATATCTTGGTAGGGCAAATCAGTCGAAAGGATATCGTTATTGCTGCACTGAAGCTAAGTGCACAAAGCTGGAAATAGTTCGTTAAATCCTTATTCCCGTTTTACAATCATGTACCGTTCATTATCCAACGGTAAGTAGCCTACGTCATATAAAAAGTAGTAGGTACTTCCCTTTTTGGTAGTATACATGTTCGTGATGTAGTCAAAATCAAAACCTTTATCCAACAACTGCATTTTGGTTGTGGTGGTTTTTCCATTTCGCAAGCGGTAACTGGTTAGTACCCTGTAGTTCTTTCGTAAGCGGTTGTTGATGTTACGGACGAGGTTCTTGCTGTCTTTGTTCAAACGGTTGTTGTAACTGTTTCTGCAATGGTCCGAACAGTATTTTTTGTCGATTCTGCCTACTAGCCGTTCACCACATTCCAAGCAGGTCTTTCGTTGCATATTTAAGATTTAGGTGACGACAATATCGTATTTTTTCAACAATCCAAGTAGGTTTTTACGGCTAAATTTGGCTTTAGCCAATTTGTTTTTCTCAGGATCTAGGGAAAAATCTTCAGCCGTTCTAAAATCCGCTTTGTCTAAAATGGATTGTTGAAAAACAGCTCTTTGTAGATTGCAATGCTCAAAAAGAACCCCTGTGAGGTCAGCCTCTGTGAAGTCAGTTTCTACTAAAGTACAAGCATTGAAGATGAGATTTTTCGTGGTCAAACCGTAAAAAGAAGCCATGGTCAGGTTACAACCTTTAAAGTCTGGTGAAAACAGGGTAGGGTTGCAATCTTCAAAACTCACACCGACCATTTTGCAATCTTCAAAAGAGCAATGTGTAAAGTTGGTATGCTTCACATTGGTATTGGTAAAATCACATTCGATAAAGGTGCAATCCATAAAGTTTTGATTGTCCAAAAACCCTCCATGAAACAAACAATGGTCAAAAACACATTCCTCATAATCCGCTTTGGGTAAAGGATTCTGGGTGAAATCTTCATGACTGTAAGTGGTATCACAAATAAAAGGGCGTTGCATCGAAGTCAGGTTTAAGTACAAAGAAATGTTAATTCTTTAATTTTATTTGGAACGAACATTCTAAAATGAATATGTTTGTATCGGAATGAACGTTCCAATATAAAAATTGAAAACAAAACAACATTTAAAATCATGAAAAAATTAGAAGGAAAAGTGGCCATAGTAACCGGAGCAACCAGTGGAATCGGTTTGGCCACAGCAAAGCAGTATTTAGCCGAAGGCGCCAAAGTCGTTTTAACCGGAAGAAGTCAAGACAAGTTGAACGCCCTTGAAAGTCAGTTGGAAGGAGAATTTGCTTTGGTAAAAGCAGAGGCTTCAAGCGTAGCCGACAGCAAAGCGCTTGTTAAAAAAACGGTTGAGCATTTCGGCAAAATTGACATCCTCTTTCTAAACGCAGGGGTTTTCCGCTTGGAAACTATTGATGGATTGACTGAGGAAATTTTTGATGAAGTACACAACATCAATGTAAAAGGACCGGTATTTACCGTTCAAGCGGCCTATGAGCATTTGAATGAAGGCGCGAGCATTATTTTCAATACCTCAGTGGTGAACATTAAAGGATTTGGTGGTATGACCGCTTACTCATCTAGTAAGGCAGCCTTACGTTCTGTTGTACGCACCCTAGCAGCAGAATTTGGACCTAGAGGTATCCGTGTGAACGCCATCGCTCCTGGGCCGATTGACACCCCAATTTATGGTAAGCATAATGTGCCACAAGAGAATATTGATGCGATGGCATCCAATTTCCCATCTTTGGTTTCCTTGGGTCGTTTTGGCACCTCTGACGAGATTGCCAGCACCGCTTTGTTCTTGGCCTCCGCCGACAGCAGTTATATTACCGGAGCTGAAATTCCCGTAGACGGTGGTTTCGCCCAGGTGTAATTTTTTTGAATAAATTTGGAACAATTATTCCAATACCATGCCGCGAACGAAACAGTTTGACGAAAAAGAAGTATTAAAAAAAGCAATGGAACTCTTTTGGGAAAAAGGGTTCCATGCTACTTCTATTCAAGATTTGGTATCCCATTTGGGCATCAATCGCGCTAGCCTCTATGATACTTTTGGTGGTAAGGATGAACTGTTCAATACGGCCTTTGAATCCTATCGGCACCAAGCGGGGGATTTCCTCAAAACAATTTTTGCGA
>JBCBCH010000182.1:0-5709 GCA_038530835.1 Bacteroidota bacterium
TGGTGCCCTTTATGTACGATTTGTCAATACGTTTTTTGATGATTTCGTAGCGTGCGTTGTATGTACCATCCACATCAAATCGTTTTTCATCCATACGGAAACGAATTCCCAAAGAGGTACTGTACACCAAAATCAATGAAGCTACATCCAATTTCACCGGAAGCTTGGGCTTTAGCGCGTAGTACTTGTTTTCCATATCACAGATGACCTGTAACTGCCACAACCTTAGGTTGCTCAAGTACAATGGGTCGAAAACGCGGTCTTGTGAAATAGAGGAACCAATGTACATATTGTGCTCAACCCCGTCCGTTTTGTAGCGTTCAAAATAGTGTGGGAACATTTCTTGGGCCTCGAGCTGTTTTTTGTCCATAACGGCCGCAAGCTCCATATTCGCTTCCATTACACTTTCGTCGTAGTTGCGTCTATGGTCATAATAAGACTCTGTTTTGGGGTCAATTTGGCTCTCGTAGCGTTCAATAGCTTTGCCCAATTCCTTGTCCAATGCCTTCAAATGTTTGAACACTGGATTGATTTCATCCCGAACAAAGTCATACACCGCTTGTTCGGTTTGGGTGAACAAGGCTTCCTTGACTTCATTGAGGTAGTTATCCACACGGAACATCAATTCATCGTAGATAGGAAGTTTAAACCTATCAAAGGCCGATTGCAACACATCTTTGATTTCAGAAAGCTGAATCATCAAATCTCGTTGAATCGAAATGTTTCGTTGCTTGGCAGATTCCCTTATGTCTACTTGCCCATATAATGGATAGACGTCCTTAAATACGATTTCCTTAAACTGGGGCTGTTGCCCAGAGAGTTCATCGGCCATAAACCGTTTGGCTTCCTCTTGGAATTTCCAATAAACCGAAGAATGTACTGTGGTGCACTCGTGTTGTATGATCGCGTCGATAAGATTCTCTTCCTCTTCAATGGAACGCAATACCGCCGAAACAATGAAGGGCATCACATCTTCCAATTTGTTGGCATTGGCCCCATTCAGTTCGTTGACCTTGGTGGAGACCAATTCCAGGACCCCGAGTAGATTTCCATCCTCGGCTATCGGTGCGAGAATCACACTTTTTATCCCTTGCTCTTTTAAATTCTTATAAGGTTGGGCACCATTCGATTTTTTGTAATACTTGTCTACGTTGGAGATAGTGAAATAGGTGCTGTCCTCCAATAAACTAGTGTATGAACCATCACAGAGCACTCTATCGCATGATTCCATTTCGCTACCTTTTAAAATGTAGCTTTCGATGCCCTTTCCATAAATTTTAAGAAAGCGGTCGGTATGTACGTCATAACCGGTAAAACCAACTTTGATGTTCTGCAGGTTAAACAACGAACGGAATGTTTCTTGAAAACTATCCATAAAGTTCTCGCTGCCCCGCTTGTTACTACCAATCAGTGTCGATTTGATTTCCGAAATGGAATGTTCCGCCGTTACATCGAACATATTGCAAATGACAAAGCCTTTCGAAACAAAACTATTTGGCGGAATCTTCTCCTTCCAAAGTTCAATGTCCTCGAAATTTTCAAGCAGTTCGTCCACATCTTCTTGGGTCAACTCCTTGGACTTTTCTGTGGGATGTATTTCCATGAAATCGACATTGTACAGAATACGATAGTGTCGCATAATTCCATTCGCGTCGGGAATGTCATAAAAGAATGGACGTTTGAAATCTATGCTAAAACCGTAGTGAAAAGACAGCACCACGGTACATTTCATGATGTAGTTGATATCCATCGGAAGATTTCGAATGGAAAGTTCGTAATCTTCACCAGCTTCTTTCAAAATATTCTGGAAGCGTTCGGATGAATTAAAAACGAGATTGTCAAACGGCACAGAAGCCGTTTTGATTTCGTTCTTGGTCAGAACCGATGAGAACGTATCCGCCAAAATAATGCGAATTACATCCTTATGTTTGTCCAAAAGGTTTATATCAGCAAAACCTTCCCTCAGTTCGGGATAAGGTTTTTGTGCATCCAAAACATACTTCGCCCTGTGTGCTAAATTGGGGTCATCCCCATTCAACTCCTCATCGTAATGTTCCAATAGCTTATTGAAACTTACCAGCTGCACCATGGGACTTTCGAGGTTGGTGTCTTGTTTCATATCAGTTTTAGTCGTAGAAGTAACTGTAAAGTTACAAAAAGCATGGTTTAGGCTGTGTTAACAGAATCTTTATGGATTTGAAGGCATTTTTTGGATATTTAGTGAAATTTGTTTCATGTCTTCCTTCAAACGTCTAGACCGAGCCTACCGCAACGCCAAAACCATAGCGTTTGATGACACTTCCAAGTTTATCATCTTCAGTGATTGCCATCGAGGCGACAACAGTTTTGCAGATGACTTTGCCAATAATCGGAACATTTATTTCCACGCCTTGAACCATTATTACCGTAATGGATTTCATTATTGCGAGCTGGGCGATGGTGACGAACTTTGGGAAAACCTGGGGTTTTCGTCCATATTCGAAGCCCATAAAAACGTATTCCAGCTCCTGCGGCAATACCATTTGGAAAAACGCTTGCATATGGTTTGGGGCAATCACGATATGGTTTATCGAGAACAGAGTTACGTGAACAAACACTTATCCAAGTATTTCGAACCTATTGACGGGGAAGATAAGGCGCTGTTTGAGGGGATTACCTATCACGAAGCACTTGTTTTGAAACACAACGAAACCGGACAGGAAATTTTTTGTGCCCACGGTCACCAAGCCGATTGGTGGAACTATGTTTGCTGGCGTATCGGCCGTTTTTTGGTCCGGATTCTTTGGAAGCCTTTACAAATTGTGGGTATTGCCGACCCAACAAGTCCTGCCAAAAATTATAAGGAGCTTATTCGTATTGAAAAACGCATCAAACGTTGGATCCTTACAAAAGACCTATTGTTGACCATAGCCGGTCATACCCACAGGCCTCGTTTTCCAGAGCCGGGTCAGATTCCCTTTTTCAACGATGGCAGCTGTGTACACCCGCGGAGCATTACGGGCATCGAAATTGAAAACGGGATGATTTCCTTGATCAAATGGCAGATTTCGACCAAGAACGATGGCACTTTGCAAATTGTTCGCGTGCTTTTGGAAGGTCCCGAAAAACTTTTGGATTATCAGGAAAGCTAATGGAAGAGCAGGTTCAATATATTCTCAGTCAAATTCCCTTACGACATGACTGGGTCTCTTACTTGACGTTTATTGGCATCTTTCAAGGTTTCTTTCTTAGCGGAATCCTGTTTTTACGGGCCAAAAGCAATAGTGCCCTCTACTTTCTGGCTTGGACTTTTTTGGTCCAGAGTTTGATCTTTCTGGACAACTTTTCCTGCTATACAGGTTTGATGAAGTATGCCATTCAGTTCAACGATTCCAGCGAACCCTTGGTTTTGTTTATTGGACCCCTATTTTATTTTTTCGTGTATCAATTGCTGCGACGAAAACCTATTCCTTTAAAGCAAAAAGCAATACATTTTCTGGTTCCATTGCTATATGCTCTCTCCCAGATACCTTTTTACCTGGCTCCTTTGTCGGTAAAAGTAAATGCCTATTTGGGCGCCTATTTCAGAGATATGGAAAGAGCCACTGTTCCAGAATCCATGGATTATACCTATCACATCTTTAAAGATAGATTCCATCTTATGGTACTCTTGAGTTTTCTGACCTACACCATTTTCTGTGGGGTTCTGGTTTGGAAGGAACGCAAACGCATTTTGGCCTACCCCGCGAACAAAAAGAGGGCCAAGTATCAATTTACCCGAAATTCGGTCATTATTTTGCTGATGCTTTTTGCTTTGGTTTTCACGATTTTCTATCGCTTTGAGGATGACGCAGGAGATCATTACATCTCCCTTTTCAATACCCTGATTACGTTTTCTGCGACAGCTTTGATATTGATTGAATCGCGGTTTTTTGAAAAATCATGGGTTGCTGACAAGTACGAAACCTTGACTGGAGAAAGTCTTTCTTTTGCTCGAATTGAAGAAGCGGTATCGCAAAATGCGTATTTCCTTAAAGAAAAAGCTAGCTTAAAAGACCTTGCGGAAACCTTGGGTACGTCGCCGAACCTACTATCCAAGACCATCAATTCGGAGACAGGAGGTCGATTCAACGACTATATCAATCAAAAAAGGGTAGAAACCTTAAAATCTAGATTATTGGCCGCAGAGTATGCACATTTGACGATTGAAGCCATTGGAGAAACCGTTGGTTTTTCCTCAAAATCAACCCTTTATGAATCTTTCAAAAAACATACTGGTCAATCACCAGCCGCTTTTGTCAAGCTTCATAACCAGAACAAGTCCTAGTAATACTTCCGATATTGTAATTCCGGACAGCTTCGGTCCCAGATTTTTTGGACCACCCCACGTTAGCCAAATACTTTGGTCGAAAATTCATTCATCATGGAAACAAAAATTCGACGTTATGATTTGGACTGGCTCAGAGTCATTGTATTCGGGCTCTTGATTTTTTACCACGTAGGGATGTTCTTCGTTCCCTGGGGCTGGCATATCAAAAACAATGTAATTTACGAATGGCTTCGCTGGCCTATGATATTTTTGAACCAATGGCGACTTCCTATCCTCTTCGTTATTTCAGGTATGGGAACCTATTACGCCTTGGGTAATAGAAATTTGGGTCGCTTTATTGGGGAACGTTATCTCCGGCTGGCCATTCCATTGTTTTTGATATGTTGCTTATCGTGCCGCCCCAAGTGTATTTCGAACGTTTGGCAGATGGCGATTTTACCGGGTCTTACTTTGAATATTACACCACGATTGCTTTTGACGGAATCTATCCAGAAGGAAACTTCAGTTGGCACCACCTTTGGTTTTTGCCCTACTTGTTTTTGTTCTCATTGGTACTCGCTCCACTTTTCGTGCAGCTTCGCAAACCTGGAAATCGTTTCGTGCAGCGTATCACGAAAATTATCGCGAAACCGTTGGGACTTTACATGTTCATTATCCCAATCTATTTGATTGAGGTTTTTATAGAGCCCTTTTTTCCTGTAAACCATGCGCTGGTGGGTGATTGGTATGCTATTGCTTATTATTTGGTCTTTTTCTTTTCTGGTTTTTTGCTCATAAGTTCAGGAGATACCTTTTGGACAAGCTTGGATAACATTAAAAGCAAAGCACTAAGCATTGGTATAATCTCCTTTACGGCCCTAGCCATTATCTGGTTGTTTTTTGAAGATGGTTTAGTGATTCACCTAACCGAGGCGTTCTTTAAAATGACCAACCTCTGGTCTTGGATACTGGTCTTGTTCGGATATGGAGCGCAATTTCTGAATCGCCCAAGTAGCACCATTGCGTACGCCAACCGGGCGGTGTACCCATTTTACATTTTGCACCAAACCATAACCGTAGCCCTGGCGTATTATCTTATGGATTTGTCTTTGGGATTGTTCCCCAAAGCGACCCTTCTTGTTTTAGGTACTTTTGGCATCAGTTGGCTATTGTACCATTTTGTGATTTTACCCTTACCTTTTCTACATCCTCTGTTTGGATTGAAAAAAAAGAAGGCCCACTAAGTTGTGGGCCTCTTTTGCTTAAAAGAAATAGGATAGTCCGAACAACAGATTTGAGCTGTTGAAGTCAAATCTAAAATCTCGATTCTCAGCTGTTGTACCATTACTGTCTTCTCTATCTAAAGCCCGATAGCCAACGATTCCAATAGAAGTCTCAAAGGCAAAGTTTTTAGCCGGAAA
>JBCBCH010000183.1:0-5697 GCA_038530835.1 Bacteroidota bacterium
CTTAATAATTTAAGCACTGAAGCAAAACCTGAGCTATTGAATTCTGATTTAAAGTCCGACAAAACTCCTTTTGCCGCCAATTGTAACAACACCGTATTGTCGCCCTCGAAAGTGGTGAAAATATCCACATCCCCCTTTAAATGGCCTATTCGGTTTTCCGAGAGATAACCTTTCCCTCCACAGGCCTCGCGACACTCTTGAATTGTGGCATTGGAGAACCACGTAATCATGGATTTCAAACCAGCAACTTGAGTTTCAATCTGGCGCATATCGTCGGTAGTATTTTGACTATAGTCCGCCATCAGTTTTTTTAAGGTTGCATGGTAGACATAGGCGCTCGCAACTGCGGGTGTCAAACGAACCTGATGGGAAGGGTAGTCCATGATAAGGTCTTCTTGAATCTTGATGCTATCATTGAACTGTCTTCGTTGCAAACTATGCCGAACTGCAATGGCCAAGGCAACCTTAGCGCCTGCCAATGCCCCTTGAGCCACACAAATTCTTCCGCCAACAAGCGTTCCCAACATGGTGAAAAAGCGTTTGTTTGGGTTTTTGATGGGAGAAGAATACACCCCATTTTCCGAAACGCTACCGTACTTGTCCAAAAGGTTTTCTCGAGGTACCCGAACTTGATTAAACCAAATCTTGCCATTATCGACACCATTCAAGCCCAATTTGTAGCCATTGTCGGCAACGGTGATGCCGGGCAATGTTTCGTGGGCTTCATTTCGAATGCGCACCAACAACGCATGAACACCCTCGTTTTTTCCATTTACGATAAGCTGCGCAAACACGGAAGCCATTTTAGCATGCATTGCGTTTCCGA
This sequence comes from Bacteroidota bacterium, assembly GCA_038530835.1. Taxonomy (GTDB): domain Bacteria; phylum Bacteroidota; class Bacteroidia; order Flavobacteriales; family Flavobacteriaceae; genus Flagellimonas. The sequence continues at coordinate 827 of JBCBCH010000183.1, forward strand.
TATACTCTTTGTTATCATTTTCTCCTGGTGTATGAATCACAAAAGAATCCGTTTCCCTATCGTAGGTGGCTGTGGTTTTGATACCTCTAACATTAGAACCATGCCCTGTTTCTGTCATGGCAAAACAGCCTAACAAAGAGGCTTCGCCCGATGCTTTCAAATATTGGTCATGGTGTTTTTGGGTCCCCAGTTTTTGCACACTTCCGCCAAAAAGGCCGTACTGCACCCCAAACTTCACGGCAAGACTCCCATCTACATACATGAGGTGTTCAAAAATGCCTGCATACCCCAGCATATCATCTTTTCCACCATATGCCTCCGGATAACCCCATGCACCATATCCTGATTTACCCAATAAGGAAACTTGCTCCAATACCTTTTGGCGAAATACATCCTTGTCCCTTAAGGTCTCCCACTGAAAAAGTTTTTGGTTTAAGAAATCTCTAAACTGGGAAATAACTTTCTTTTGTTCACCCAAAAGCAAATCGTCTATGGCTCTGGCGTTGTATTTATTTGACTGCAATTCATGCTCAACTTCGATATCAAAGAGATGGTTGTAATGATTGGGTTGAATGCCCAAGTTCAACTCGATGGCTTGCAGATGTGAATTGGTAGCATATGTGTCATCTACGGTCTTGACCAATCGCTCACTAAGGGATGACAAAGGGTAGGTGTCACTTTCAATCAGTTTTATATGGGCTTTGGCAATCAACTGCTTCCATTTTTTGAACGCGTCATCCGAAGGGGGTGATTTTCGATTCAACCACTGCGACAAGAGGTCGCGGTCCGCTGCGTCCAAGGATTCATCTTCTTCCAGATGGGTCTTGACTACTGAGATTTCGGAGGCGGAGAGTAAATCATCCGACCAAATCACATAAAACAAGGGGATATATTGTAAAACGCCAGAGGTATACGTTGTAGCAATCATATGCTTTTAAAATAGTGCTGATTTTCTACTAAGTTACGGCGAAACGCTTAAAAAGTGTTGGCGCTATTACATTCCCGTTTGGTGCTTTTTTCAGTTATATTTGTTTTGGTATGAATGAGAACCTAGACCCGAATCCCCAAAACTATTCTTCTGAAGAATTGGATATTGAAAGAGCCTTGCGGCCCGTAAATTTTGATGATTTTACGGGACAGGAACAGGTTCTGGAAAATTTAAAGGTCTTTGTGCAAGCAGCAAACCTCCGAGGGGAGGCTTTGGACCATACCCTTTTTCACGGTCCTCCTGGACTAGGAAAAACTACCCTAGCGCATATTTTGGCAAATGAGCTTGGCGTCGGGATAAAAATCACTTCAGGTCCAGTATTGGATAAACCTGGGGATTTAGCAGGACTCCTTACCAATTTGGACGAACGCGATGTGCTTTTTATTGATGAGATTCATCGCCTGAGCCCCATCGTAGAGGAGTATCTGTACTCAGCCATGGAGGACTACAAAATTGATATTATGATTGAAACCGGACCCAATGCCCGAACGGTCCAAATCAATTTGAGTCCTTTTACTTTGGTAGGCGCTACAACACGCTCGGGTTTGTTAACCGCTCCCATGCGAGCTCGGTTTGGCATTCAAAGTCGTTTGCAATATTACAATACGGAATTGTTGTCCACCATTGTGGAGCGAAGTGCGGATATTCTCAAAGTTTCCATTACCCATGAAGCAGCCATTGAAATTGCGGGAAGGAGCAGGGGTACCCCGAGAATTTGCAATGCCCTTTTGCGAAGGGTTCGGGATTTCGCCCAAATCAAAGGGAATGGAAATATTGACTTGGAGATTTCCAAATTTGGTTTAAAGGCGCTTAATGTGGATGCCCATGGATTGGACGAAATGGACAACAAAATCTTGAGTACCATTATTGATAAATTCAAAGGAGGCCCAGTGGGCATTACTACTTTGGCCACGGCCGTTTCGGAAAGTGCCGAAACCATTGAAGAGGTCTATGAACCTTTTTTGATTCAACAAGGCTTCATCATGCGCACACCACGTGGGAGGGAAGTTACCGAATTGGCGTACCGTCACTTGGGCAAAGTCAAAGGAGGAAGTCAAGCGGGGTTGTTTTCATGAAAGACCTACCACATGTTCCTTCCCGAAAGATTTTTGCCAATAGCAAACGCATCCTTCAAAATCCGCTTCCGTTTCATCGCGAAAACTTTGAGAAACTGGGAGATACCTTTCGGATTTCAATTCCTGGGGAAGGAAAAGTAATCTTTAGTCGCAATCCCGATTGGGTCAAACAAATCCTCCAAAAACAGCACAGGTCTTTCGAAAAGTCAAAATTACAAACCAAAGATTTGGCCAAATACATTGGTAAAGGTTTGTTGACCGCAGAAGGAGAGCATTGGCGAAAACATCGCAGGATGATTCAACCCGCCTTTAACGCTTCCCATGTGCAGCGTCTTTTACCCATTATTCAAACAACCATTCAAAAGGAGGTAGGGAAGTTAAAACAAGATGTTCCCCAAGACGCACACGGCCTTATGGGTGATTTGGCTTTTCAAGTAGTTGCTAAAAGCCTGTTCAGCAAAAGTGATATTGGCAAGACCATGCACCGTCTAAAAGAAATTACCGAAATCAACCAAAACATGTTGGTGCGCGAAATGCGAAGACCCTACTTGACATGGTGGTTCGACCTTACGGGCCAGACGCGCAAACATCTAAACTTTTCGAAGGAAGCCCAGGACTTGCTGAATGCTTTGATTGAAAAAAGAAGTGGTGATGGCGTTGGGGAAAAAGATCTTCTGGATTTGTTATTGTCTAGCACGTATGAAGACGGAACGCCCATCTCAAGAGGACAATTGATTGACGAAGTGATGATTCTGTTTACCGCAGGACACGAGACTACGGCTAATGCGCTAGCTTTCACGCTTTATTTTATTGCGCAAGATGAGAAACTTCAGAAACGTTTGACTGAAGAAGTAGAAACGTTTTATGCCTCAGATAGTCTGCAAAACCTTTCCAAAATGGAATGGACCATTGCTACTATAAAGGAAGCCATGCGTATTTTTCCTCCTGTTTATGTTATTGATAGGGTTTCTTCGGAAAAAGTTGAAGTTGCAGGAACGGTACTCGAAAAAGGAACCTTGGTATTACTTTCTATTTATGAGTTGCACCGAACCGCGACTTTTTGGAAGGAACCTGAAACGTTCGAGCCAGAGAGGTTTTTGAAAAAGGACATGAAGCAGCTCGGAGGCCACTATTATCCCTTTGGTGCTGGTCCAAGAATGTGTATCGGAAATACATTTGCACATTTTGAGATGGTCCTTGCGATTGCCGAAATACTTAAGCGGTACACGATATCCACCCCCATGGATTCGGTGGATATCAATCCGTTGATTACCTTAAAGCCAAAGGAAGTCAAACTTGTTTTTTCGGATCGCTGGTCAGGCATATGAGTCCAAAAGAAAACCATACCTATTTTATAAAATCCGAAGCAAAACGCCTCGGTTTTTTGTCGTGTGGTATTTCCAAGGCAGGTTTTTTGGAAGAAGAAGCACCCAGATTGGAAAAATGGCTCAACAACAACATGCATGGGGAAATGGCCTATATGGCAAATCATTTTGACAAACGACTCGACCCAACAAAACTGGTAGAAGGTTCCAAATCGGTTATATCTCTGTTGTTGAATTATTATCCTGAAGAAGAGCAAAATCCAGAAGCGTATAAAATCTCCAAATACGCCTATGGTACGGACTATCACTTTGTGATTAAAGACAAGCTAAAACAGCTATTGCATTCCATTCAAGAGAATATTGGGGAGGTGCATGGACGTGCCTTCGTTGACTCTGCTCCTGTATTGGACAAGGCTTGGGCGGCCAAAAGTGGTTTGGGGTGGATGGGCAAGCACAGCAATTTGCTCACCCAACAGGTAGGGTCATTCTATTTTATAGCTGAACTCATTTTGGACTTGGAGTTGGAATATGATACTCCGGTTACAGACCATTGCGGTACCTGCACCGCCTGTATTGATGCTTGTCCTACCGAAGCGATAGTTGAGCCCTATGTGGTAGACGGCAGCAAATGCATCTCTTACTTTACCATTGAATTGAAAAACGAGATTCCTACTGAGATGCGGGGCAAATTTGACGATTGGATGTTTGGTTGCGATGTATGCCAAGATGTGTGTCCGTGGAATCGTTTCTCAAAACCCCATCGTGAACCCTTGTTTCAGCCACATCCCGCATTGTTATCCATGCAAAAAGAGGATTGGGAAGACATTACCGAAGAACTTTTTCAAACCCTTTTCAAGAAGTCGGCCGTAAAACGGACCAAGCTCTCAGGTTTGGCAAGGAATATTCGTTTTTTGAAATCATAAGAACTACTACAACGTTTTCGTAAGTCACCTTCTGCTATTTCATGTTAAGTTTTTTTTAAGGAAAAATTAAAAATACTATATTCGGAAAGGTTCTAAACTACAGGATTCATAAAATACTTGCCTTCGTTTTAGCAATAATGAATTCTGGGTTTATAACTACAACTAACTAAACTTAATCAGGAAAACCATGAGTGGATTACAAACCCTTGACGTGGTCGTGATTCTGGTCTATTTGGTCGGAATCATCATATACGGAATATCAAAATCAAAGCGTAGCAGTTCAGAAGATTATTTTTTAGGGGGTCGTACCATGACCTGGCCCATCGTGGGAATCGCCCTGTTCTCGGCTAATATTTCCAGTTCTACTTTGGTGGGCTTGGCTTCAGATGGATTCCAAACCAACATCAATGTATACAACTACGAATGGTATGCGGTGGTCATACTCATCTTTTTCTCCATCTTCTTCTTACCCTTTTATTTAAAATCAGGCGTTTATACAATGCCCGAATTCATGCAACGACGGTATGACAAACGTTCACGATACTATTTTTCCTTAATA
>JBCBCH010000184.1:0-5692 GCA_038530835.1 Bacteroidota bacterium
TGTCTTGGGAGGAGGGCCTACACCATTTAACGCTTTTGTGGACTTCTGGGGCTTTATGACCGGGACCGGTGCAGGAGTGCATTTGGTTAATGCACCGGATTATGGACCTTATGAGCCTAATTTTAGAAAAGATGGGACCGGGATTGTAGATTTACCTGACCCTAACTATGACAATGACTCCTACCTATATCTGAATGGCACCACTTCTTTGACACAAGTGGTATCAGCTATTGTTATTCAGGAGGGAACCTACCAAGTAACCATTGCCATAGGTGATGAAATTGATACAACTAACCCATTTCGAAATGACGGGCAGAGTTTTATAGAAGGAGGATATGACAATGGGGGAGGATTTGTCACCCTAGGTTCGCTTACCGTTGAGGCCCATGAAACCCCCAATGGGGTATGGACGGATTTTACCTTTCCCGTTACCGCAACTCCAGCTTCTTTTGGAGAAGATTTGATTTTTAGGATTACACACACGCAAAACACGGCCTTGAATCAACAACGAGGTAGTTACGACTATATCCGTGTCAATTTTGATTATGACGGCGATGGCATTCCAGATTGTTTGGATTTTGATTCCGATGATGATGGGTGTCCCGATACGATTGAAGCGGGCTATGATGACCCTGAAAGAGATGGTATTTTGGGTGCAGGCATGCCAACTGTAGATGGTGACGGCGAAGTTACAAGTACTTCGGCATACACTACACCAGTAAGTCCAAACGTAAGAAGCTTCGCTCTGCCTGCTGTTATAGATACGCCTTTAACCGACCAAAACACTTGTGAAGGTGGAAACGCAACCTTCACAGTAGGTGCTTCACGAGCGGGTGGTGGTATCATTGAATACGAATGGTTCGAGAGCACTGACGGCGGTGTAACCTTCACACCTTTAGCAGAAACCACGAATACACTCACGCTTAATGCGGTCACCTTAGCACAAAACAATAACCAATATCGTGTCTGGGTTAGTGGAGATGATTACGCATGTTACGAGGAATCCATCGCGACCCTTACGGTCAATACAGCACCTGGTACAGTAGTTATTACTCCGGTGGCCACACCCATTTGTTTCGGTAGTGATGCGGAATTCACACTTGCCGGAGGACCTGATGACATAATCACATATACCACGGATGGTGGAACAACGACTCCCACGATTACCTTGGATGCTGCTGGTGCAGCTACGCTGACGATAACAGCTCCAACTGTTGATGTTACCTTGGAAATTGTGCAAATCGAGGAAGATGTTTCTGGATGTATTATTACCCCTCCAGCTCCCTTGAACAGCACTATTGTAGTTATTCCAAACTTGGATGTACCGCAAAATGAAGTAGACAACGCAAATTGTTCCGGAGACCCCACAGCGCCGTTAAGCGCTGATATTCCATTGACTGGAGGGGATAGAATTGATTGGTATACCGCACCCACTGGTGGAACAGCCTTAGCTTCTGGAACGACATATACGCCCGTCGACACAGCACCCGGTTCTTACATTTATTATGCAGAAACGGTAGATAGTGGTTCGGGCTGCAGCAGTACACGTATCCCGGTCACTTTGACCATTATTGCCACACCAACCGCACAAGTTTTTCCTGACCAAAATGTTTGCGGTAGCTATATATTGCCTGTGTTGAACACTGGGAACAATTATTTCACTGGTAGTGGCGGAACAGGCACCATGCTGAATGCTGGTGACAATATCACTACAACACAGACGATTTTTATTTATACGGAAACCGGTACCACACCGAATTGTAGTGACGAAAGTTCATTCATCGTAAATGTGACCCCAGCACCCATACTAACCGTTTTGGATAGAGTTTGCGCAGCTGACTTGGCTACATATACGATCGAGTTTACCATTACCGGCGGAACAGTTACCACTACGGCTGGAACTGTTGTCGGCAATGAAGTGCAAAACATCCCTGCTGGAACCGATGTGACCCTTACCCTTACAGATGCTACTTGTGTACAAATGATACCTGTACCAGCACCAGACTGTAGTTGTCCTACTTTGGATAATCCTGTAAACTTGGTCAATGGCACAAATTGCTTTGGAGAACCTACAGCGACCCTTATGGCTGAAATTCCGACTACGGGTGGAGATGCTTTAAATTGGTATGATGCCGCGACAGGCGGAATACTAGTGGGTACAGGAACATCTTTTACCCCTATTCAAACTGCTGTAGGCACCTATTCCTTCTTTGTTGAAACCTTGGATACTGCTTCAGGATGTACTAGTGGAAGGTCTGAAGTCAACTTGACTATTGTGGATAGACCAGTGGCCGATATTCTAGCAAACGTTGAAGCCTGTGAAAGTTATACGCTTCCCCCACTATCAGCCAATAATCAATATTATACAGGACCATCTGCTTCTGGAAACCTCTTGAGCGCTGGTGAGCAGATTACGGCATCCCAGACCCTTTATGTTTATGCAACCTTGGGCTCAGGACCAAATTGTTTTGATGAATCCAGTTTTGATATAACCATTTTAAATGAGCCGCAAATCATGCTCCCAGAAACAGCAGGGCTTTGCGAAGGTTCCACCACAGTGCAATTGGGAATGGATTTAGGACCTAATTACCGCTATGATTGGACTCCGGATAACGATACCAATGGTGACGGTATTGAAGAAGCTGTATTTAACGTTACACAGGCTGGAACCTACAGTTTGCGTATATATCAAATTGGGGCAACCTCAGAATGTGGCGGACAAGTACTTTATACCACTGAGGTAATCGATGGCCTCTCCCCTACTTCGATTGAAGTTGAAGTGACCGCAGAAGGTTTTGAGCTCAATTCGGGGAATCGCGTTCGCGCAATTGTGAACAACGACAACCTTTTGTTCGATAGATTTGAATATAGTTTGGATGACCCTAACGGTCCTTTCCAAGCTGAAAACTTCTTCGAAAATGTACCTGGTGGACTGCATACCATATATGTCCGTAGCTTATCCGATTGTGGTGGAGTGATTGGAAGTACTCCTTTCCTTATTGTGAATTACCCAACAGTATTCACACCAAATGGAGATGGCACAAACGAAACGTGGAACATTCTCGGTACGGATAATCCGAATTTAACGGGTGATGTGCAGATTCAAATCTTTGACCGTCACGGCAAATTACTCACCCAGCTCAATCCTTTTGGTCCTGGATGGGATGGGAACTACGGTGCAAATCCAATGCCATCCAGCGACTATTGGTTTACGGTAAGCTACTTCGATTTATTGGCGAACCAACAAGTCGATTTCAATGGTCATTTCAGTCTTATACGTTAATTAATAAGGAAGTAGGTTTCCTTCGGGGGACATGTTTTTTGACGAATTGGCAACGAAATATTGTAGATGCGAGGGTTTCCAAGCCGCTACGATTTGATCTCTATGAATAAAAAGTTTATCCTTCGGTATCCCTTTTTCGTTTACCCAATGACTTCCGCGAACAGCGGTTGAGCAGGAATCATATCCCGTCTTGAAAACCAAATCATAGGCATCCTTATGAAAACAGTCATAGCGTCCATAAGGATAGGCAAAGTGCCGGATGGGTCCGCAATGTTGTTCCAAAATTCGTTTGGACATCACCAAATCCTCTTCAAAATCAGAAAGCGCCATTTGACTAACGTTGTCGTGGGACATGGTGTGCGAGCCAATTTCATGTCCCTGATATAGCAAAGTATCCAAATCTTCCCATGTCATAAACTCAATCGGTGGCATTACCAACTTGTCGTTACAGAACCGAGAAATCTTTTCTTTATCCGTAAGACTTATCGTATCGGGGTTAACAAAAAAACAACAGCTTGCATCGTATCGATTGAGAATCTCCGCAGCGATAAGATTGTTTTTGAAACCGTCGTCCGAACTCCAAGTGATATATGGCTGGTCTACTGTACCGTTCACCAACTTATCCACCGCTTCGGAATGGGAAATAAAACGGTGTTTTTCAGACAATAAAGACACGAAGCGTTCAAAGCCTTCAGCTTCATCTTCAAAAATGTGATGGAAGTACAAGAAATGTACCCTTGGTTTGGCGTACAAACCGTTTTTCATCTCGTCCCCCATCAATATGGAAAGGGTGTCCAACGCTATATTTCTGAGATAATCACGAAAACTGGTTCCGTGATACCGTTTTACTTCAGCATATGTGGTACAAAAATCCATATTGAAAAAACGATGAAATAAGTTTCATCGTATAAATGCTTTTAAGGGTTACGGGGAAATGGTTTAAAAGAATTCGTTCAAGTTTGATTTTTTCCTTCAAATGTTAAAAAAAAATGCAGTTCATCGAATTCCGAATCGATGAACGTCCGAGCGATATTCCAAAGACGTACTTGGTTTTGCCCTTTTTGTGCATTTGGTCGAAAAAACGATAAGTTTTATCGATGTTTTGAGATTTATTGTGAAATTCAAGTCCCAAATGGCACAAAGCTTAATCTAAACATGAACCCCATTAAACCTAAATTGCTGTGGTAATACCCCAAATTAGTAAAGCACCAAAGGTATTGTTTTTCATTGGATTTATTTTCTTTTTCGTTTTAAGTTGCGGACAAGACTCAGACTTGTACGACGAACTGAGTATGTATGAGGAAGTAAATAAGGACATTGAAGACAAGGACCTGAACTCTGAAGACGAAGAAACTGACGAGGACACGAACACTGACGAGGACGAGAACTCGGATGAAGAAACCAATGACACTGCACAGGACACGAACCATCCTGTAGAAGGAGCCTTTTATGTTACCGCCGATGGCTCGGCCTCAAATGACGGACTTTCTGAAGAAACTGCTTGGAGCTGGCCGCAGGCCGTAGCGAACGCTCGTGCTGGCGACGTTGTTTATGTAAAGGCTGGAAATTATTCCGGATTTCAAGTTACTTTCAGAAATTCTGGAACTTCCTCAGAGCCCATAATTTTTATGGGGTATAAGGAAAATCCTGGTGATATTGAGGCCGAAAAACAACAACTTTCCAATGTGGAGACACGCGGCAGACGAGGTACTACGAAATTAGCGAACGATGCTACTTTCAACTATAAAAATGGTCCCAATTCAGAAGAAATGCCGCTCTTCCGTAAAGATTATAGAAGGGATGAAACGGCCATGAGAATTGACGGAAGTCATGTCCATCTCAAAAATTTTATTATCAGTGGATACTCTACAGGTGTATTCATAAATTCCTCAAGTGATAGCGCCGAGGTTATGAATTGTATTTTCCATGAACAAGGCAATATGAACGTCGGAATGAGGGATACATCACATCCCGACCGTTACAAAGGCACCGGTGTTTGGAACAAAGGCGCTTTAAATGCTGATATCCAATTCTGTACTTTTTTGAATGTAGAACAAAATGCTTTGCAATTCCAAGGAGCCAATACGGGAGTAGTAGCCAATAACATGGTTTATTCCTACAATACTACAAATGGTACCGATTATATGTTCCTAATCACACGCAATGGAGGAACGTATTCCCAAGACTTGATTTTCGAGTATAACAAATGCGAACGTATGCCTGGTGTACCGCATGGTGGACACGGTTTCGTGATTAAAAATGGTGGACATTCCAACACCATACGGAATTTTGAGGTAGTCAACACCAGCGTGGAGATGAACTTTGCGAATGTTTATGAAAATCTTGTGGAAAATGGAAATATCCAAGGTGCTTTCTATAGTGATGGAGACCCATTGTCTTCGGTGTTCT
>JBCBCH010000185.1:0-5691 GCA_038530835.1 Bacteroidota bacterium
ATTTGACCGAGGAGGTAATTTGTACCACGGAAGAGTGAAATCATTGGCGGAAGGCGCTAGAGAAGCTGGACTTAAATTCTAAGAAGACTATGTACCAAAAATATAAGAACGTAGAAATCGTAAAACCAGGTGGACTTGAATTAAAGGACCGTTTGGTTGGTGTACAAAGGGTAACCAAGGTGACCAAGGGTGGTCGTGCTTTTGGTTTCTCAGCTATCGTTGTAGTAGGAGATGAGAATGGTGTGGTTGGACATGGATTGGGAAAATCCAAAGAAGTTGCTACCGCTATTGCCAAGGCGATTGAAGATGCCAAAAAGAATTTGGTTCGTATTCCATTGAACAAAGGCACTTTGCCACACGAGCAAAAAGGCAAGTATGGTGGTGCACGCGTTTACATTCAACCAGCATCCCAAGGTACCGGGGTAATCGCAGGTGGTGCGGTACGTGCGGTATTGGAAGCAGTTGGAGTTCACGACGTACTTTCAAAATCACAAGGGTCTAGTAACCCACACAATGTGGTAAAAGCTACGTTTGACGCATTGTTGCAATTGAGAGGCGCACAAACCATCGCCAATCAAAGAGGAATTTCTTTGGAGAAAGTCTATAAAGGATAAATTAAGGATAGCATGGCTAAGATTAAGGTAAAACAAGTACGAAGCAGCATCAAACGCCCTCAAAACCAAAAGCGAACTTTGGAGGCTTTGGGATTGCGCAAGATAGGTCAGGTCGTAGAACACGATGCTACGCCGAATATCCTTGGAATGATTAATAAGGTAAGTCACTTGGTTTCCACTGAGGAAGCTTAAAAAATATATGTAATGGAATTGCATAATCTTAAACCAGCAGAAGGCGCGGTACAGAAAGAAGGAAAACGTGTAGGTAGAGGAGAAGGCTCTGGAAAAGGAGGTACTTCCACACGAGGTCACAAAGGGGCCAAGTCTCGTTCTGGGTATTCCAAGAAAATTGGATTTGAAGGGGGACAAATGCCTTTGCAACGTCGTGTGCCAAAGTTTGGATTCAAAAACATCAACCGCAAGGAATACCAAGGTATCAACTTGGACAAGTTACAGGCGTTGGTGGACAATGGGACTGTAAAGGATGAAGTTACTTTGGAGACCCTTGTTGAAAACCGCTTGGCTGGTAAAAATGATTTGGTAAAAATATTGGGTAACGGCGAGCTAAAAGCTGCCTTGAAAGTATCCGTACATAAATTTAGTGCTTCAGCAAAAGCTGCGATTGAAGCTGCCGGTGGAGAAGCAATAAGTTTATAAGCATAGCGCATGAAGAAATTTATCGAGACCATATCGAATATTTGGAAAATAGAAGAGTTGAGGCAACGAATTCTCGTGACCTTGGGTCTTCTTTTGGTGTATCGTTTCGGCGCGCAAGTAGTATTGCCAGGTATTGATACTTCCCAATTGGCGCAATTGGCTGACAATACAGGTCAGGGTATCTTGGGCATCTTGAATGCTTTCACCGGAGGAGCTTTCGCGAATGCTTCGGTTTTTGCATTGGGAATTATGCCCTACATCTCTGCATCCATTGTGGTTCAGTTGATGGGGATTGCCATTCCGTATTTGCAAAAATTGCAGAAAGAGGGAGAAAGTGGCAGAAAAACCATCAACCAAATCACACGTTGGTTGACTATCGGAATCTGCGTGGTTCAAGCGCCAGCATACCTTTATGGATTGAGTGCGTTGGGAGTACCGGATAGTGCTTTCATTCTTGGAAAAGGACTCGATTTCGTTATTCCTTCTGTTATCATCTTGGTAACGGGAACCATCTTCGCGATGTGGTTGGGTGAGAAAATCACAGATAAAGGTATCGGTAATGGTATTTCCTTGTTGATTATGATTGGGATTATTGCCACGATGCCGCAATCTTTTGTGCAGGAGTTCATTTCAAGAACTACGAACAACACCGGTGGCATCATGTTCATGTTGATTGAGGTGATTATATGGTTCTTGGTGATTTTGGCCAGTGTACTTTTGGTAATGGCGATACGACAAGTTCCCGTGCAGTATGCAAGAAGAACGGCTTCCGGGGGGTACGAGAAAAACATGATGGGGACACGTCAGTACATTCCACTGAAGTTGAATGCTTCTGGGGTTATGCCTATCATCTTCGCACAAGCAATCATGTTTGCGCCAAGCCTTTTGGGAAAAACGTTTAACAACACTGCGGTAGGACAATGGATGGAAGTGCAGTTCGCGGATATTTTTGGTTTATGGTACAATGTACTTTTTGCCATATTGATTATCATATTCACGTATTTCTATACAGCGATTACAGTACCGACCAATAAAATGGCCGATGACTTGAAACGCAGTGGTGGTTTCATTCCTGGAATCCGACCTGGAAAAGAAACGGGAGACTATCTAGATAAAATCATGTCTTTGATAACCTTCCCTGGTTCTATCTTTTTGGCGTTGTTGGCCGTATTGCCTGCAGTGGTCGTAAAGTTGATGGACGTTCAGGCAGGTTGGGCATTGTTTTATGGGGGTACTTCACTTCTGATTATGGTGGGTGTCGCGATTGATACGGTGCAACAAGTCAATTCATACTTGTTGAACAGACACTATGATGGACTGATGAAAACCGGTAAAAACAGAAAAGTAGCGTAACCTATGGCGAAGCAAGCAGCTATTGAACAAGACGGAACCATTATCGAAGCATTGTCCAATGCGATGTTTCGCGTAGAATTGGAAAATGGACACGTGGTGACGGCACACATTTCCGGAAAAATGAGAATGCACTATATCAAGCTTCTCCCTGGAGATAAAGTAAAGTTGGAGATGAGTCCATATGATTTAACAAAAGCAAGAATTACTTACAGATACTAAAAGATGAAAGTAAGAGCATCCATAAAAAAGAGAAGTGCCGAATGCAAAATCGTTCGCAGAAAGGGCAGATTGTACGTAATCAACAAGAAGAATCCTAGATTTAAACAAAGACAAGGGTAGTTATGGCAAGAATTGCAGGTGTAGATATACCAAAACACAAACGCGGTGTTATTTCCCTTACCTACATATATGGCGTAGGTAAAAGCAGGGCCAAAGAAATTTTGGAAACGGCCAAAGTAAATGAAGATACCAAAGTATCGGATTGGAACGATGATGAAATCGGTCGAATTCGTGAGGCAGTATCCAACTTTACCATTGAAGGTGAACTTCGGTCCGAAACCCAATTGAACATCAAGCGATTGATGGACATCGGTTGTTACAGAGGAATTCGTCACAGAGCCGGATTGCCCCTTAGAGGTCAACGTACCAAAAACAACTCTAGGACAAGAAAAGGAAAGCGTAAAACAGTTGCCAACAAGAAGAAAGCAACGAAATAATAATTAGTCATTAGTCTTTAGACGTTAGAAGAATCTGTTTGAAATGTAAAAGTCTAGGATTCCAATAACTAAGAACTAACACCGCGTACCGCTGAAGCTTTAGCGGAGGCGCACTAGAAACTAGAAAATATGGCAAAGGCAAATACGAAAACAACAAAAAAGCGCAAAGTAGTCGTAGAATCTACCGGTGAGGCGCACGTTGTTGCTTCTTTTAATAACATCATCATCTCCCTTACCAACAAAAAAGGAGATGTGATTTCTTGGTCATCCGCAGGAAAAATGGGATTCCGTGGTTCCAAGAAAAACACCCCCTATGCTGCACAGGTTGCTGCTGAAGATTGTGCAAAGGTTGCACACGAATTAGGACTCCGTAAAGTAAAGGTCTATGTAAAGGGCCCCGGGAACGGAAGAGAGTCTGCTATTCGTACCATTCACAATTCTGGTATCGAGGTTACTGAAATCGTTGACGTAACTCCACTACCACATAATGGGTGTAGACCTCCGAAAAGAAGAAGAGTTTAATAAAGATTTATTATAAATCGGTCCGCCCCAGGCGGATCTTCACGAAGTGCATTGTAGATTATCGAAGGATAAGCCTTAATTCATAATCGCACTTTAAATTACATAAGATGGCAAGATACACAGGACCAAAAACAAAGATTGCCCGAAAGTTCGGGGAAGCTATTTTCGGTGAAGACAAATCATTCGAAAAGAAAAACTATCCTCCGGGACAGCACGGAAACAACAGACGCCGTGGTAAAAAGTCTGAATACGCTATCCAGTTGATGGAGAAGCAAAAAGCAAAGTACACGTACGGTATTCTTGAAAGACAATTTAGAAACCTCTTTACCGAAGCGAAAAGACGTGACGGGGTAACCGGTGAAGTACTTTTGCAACTTTGCGAATCCCGATTGGACAATGTGGTATACCGCATGGGCATTTCTCCTTCCAGAAGAGGTGCACGCCAGTTGGTTTCACACCGTCACATTACCGTAAACGGAGAGATTGTGAACATTCCTTCATACTCCCTAAAAGCCGGTGATGTTGTAGGCGTTCGTGAAAAATCAAAATCTATCGTTTCCATTCAAGATTCCTTGGCTGCCAATAGCAGTGTTTATGAATGGATTACCTGGAATTCTGAAAAAATGGAAGGTTCTTATGTAACCGTTCCAGAAAGACTTCAAATTCCAGAGAACATCAAGGAACAATTAATCGTCGAGTTATACTCAAAATAAATCAACATTAGTCCAGATATGGCATTACTTAATTTTCAGAAGCCCGATAAAGTTATAATGATCGATTCAACAGATTTCGAAGGGAAGTTTGAATTCCGCCCTTTGGAGCCTGGTTACGGATTGACGGTTGGAAACGCGTTGAGAAGGGTATTGCTTTCCTCTTTGGAAGGTTTTGCCATCACTTCTGTACGTATCGATGGTGTTGAGCACGAGTTTTCAGTCATTCCAGGGGTTGTTGAAGACGTTACTGAAATGATTTTGAACTTAAAACAGGTTCGTTTCAAAAGACAGATTGACGATGTAGAGAGCGAAACGGTTTCTGTTTCTGTAAGTGGAAAAGAGCAATTGACCGCTGGTGATTTCCAGAAATTCATTTCCGGATATCAAGTATTGAACCCAGACTTGGTCATCTGCAATATGGACCCTAAGGTGAGCATCAATCTTGAAATCATCATTGAAAAGGGTCGTGGATACGTTCCTGCTGAGGAAAACAAAAAATCCAATGCACCTTTGGGAAGCATTGCCGTTGATTCTGTTTACACTCCGGTAAAGAACGTAAAATATAGTATCGAGAACTTTAGGGTAGAGCAAAAGACCGACTACGAAAAGTTGGTGTTTGAAATTGCTACGGATGGTTCCATCCACCCAAAAGATGCGTTGACCGAAGCGGCGAAAGTATTGATTCACCACTTTATGTTGTTCTCTGATGAGCGAATCACCCTTGAAGCGGATGAAATCGCACAAACCGAGACCTATGACGAAGAGTCTTTGCACATGCGTCAACTATTGAAGACCAAATTGGTCGATATGGACTTGTCCGTTCGTGCATTGAACTGTTTGAAGGCAGCCGAAGTAGATACCTTGGGTGACTTGGTTTCTTTCAACAAGAACGACTTGATGAAGTTTAGAAACTTCGGCAAAAAATCCTTGACGGAATTGGAAGAGTTGGTTATCAACAAGGGTCTTCAGTTCGGAATGGATTTGAGCAAATACAAATTGGATAAAGATTAATAATCATATTTTGCTCTCCGCCATAGTCGGATTTGGTAGCAAGATGATAAATTAAAACAATGAGACACGGAAAAAAATTCAATCACTTAGGAAGAACCGCTGCCC
>JBCBCH010000186.1:0-2562 GCA_038530835.1 Bacteroidota bacterium
ACAGTTGTCGCATCCAAGTGGGCGAAGGTTGTTGCAGGGGCAGGGTCAGTCAAGTCATCCGCAGGTACGTATACTGCTTGAACGGAAGTAATAGACCCTTTTTTGGTAGAGGTAATTCTCTCTTGCATAGCACCCATCTCGGTTGCCAAAGTAGGTTGGTATCCTACCGCTGAAGGCATACGACCCAATAAGGCCGATACCTCTGAACCTGCTTGTGTAAAACGGAAAATGTTATCCACGAAGAACAATACGTCTTTTCCTTGTCCATCACCAGCACCATCACGGAAATACTCTGCAATCGTCAAACCTGAAAGGGCCACACGTGCTCTCGCTCCAGGAGGTTCGTTCATCTGGCCAAAAACGAAAGTTGCTTTGGACTCTTTCATGGCTTTCTTATCCACTTTGGACAAATCCCAGCCGCCTTCTTCCATAGAGTGCAAGAAATCGTCACCGTACTTGATGATACCAGATTCCAACATCTCACGAAGCAAATCGTTTCCTTCACGCGTTCTTTCACCAACACCTGCAAAAACGGAAAGTCCACCGTGTCCTTTGGCAATGTTGTTGATAAGCTCCTGAATCAATACAGTCTTCCCTACTCCAGCACCACCGAACAGTCCAATCTTACCCCCTTTGGCGTAAGGCTCAATTAGGTCGATTACTTTTATTCCGGTAAACAAAACTTCGGTAGATGTGGAAAGTTCTTCGAATTTTGGTGCTTCACGGTGGATTGGAAGTCCTTGGTCACCTGACTTTGGTAAATCTTCCAAACCATCTATAGCATCTCCAATTACATTGAAAAGTCTTCCGTACACATCTTCTCCGATAGGCATTTGGATGGAAGAACCAGTGGCAACCACTTCAACACCTCTACTCAAACCATCGGTTGAGTCCATAGAGATAGTTCTTACTGTGTTTTCACCGATATGCGATTGCACTTCCAAAACCAATCTGGAATTATCAGGCATGGTGATTTCCAAAGAATCATAAATCTTTGGGATTTCTACGCCCGACTCAAATTCAACATCGATTACGGGGCCAATAATTTGGGCAACTTTTCCTGTAACTTTTGACATTACCGTCTTAATTTTTAATTCATTAAAGGTGGAAAACAAGTCTTTTTTTCCGGCTGCAAAGGTATGCTATTCCTTTCTTAATCTGAAACATCGCGGACTGTTTTTTCCATGAAAAAAGGCGTCACTTTTCAGTAACGCCCTTTAATATTCTGTCGTTATAAATTCTTATGGATTAATCGTCCAAGAAACGTAGTAAATGGAACCAATATTACCCGTACCGAAAGCGGTAACATATTCATCGGCCAAAATGTTGGAACCTCCAATTTTGAAGACGGACTTCATGCTTGGTACCGAATAATTTACTTGGGCATCCAAAACGCTGAATGAATCAATAGGACCATCTTCGAACGTAGCCTCCCAGAAATAATCGTCACTCCATCTATAATTCACACCAAAGCCGAAATTCTCGAACAATTCGGTGTGTCCAAATGATGCCTTCACTTTATGTCTTGGTGTATTAAAGTTGGTTCGGATTCCGCGAGCGCGCAACTGGTCTTCTTCTTCCAAAAAGTTGTAGGTATAATTCACCCCTACATCAAAGCCACCAACTTTCGTATCTACGCCGATGTTAGCACCATAAGCAGTCAACTCTTCAGGCGAATTGGTGTAGGTCTGATACGTTCTACTATCACCATTGGCAACTGCCTGCTGGGCTAAGCCCTGCTCTTGAGGCGTACCAAAAACATTTCCGTATAGTGGCACTTCAACAAAACTTCCGTTGATAAAGTTCGCATATTGATTCAGGTAGCCACTCATATCGATTTCAAATTTGCCAATTTGCGCTCTATACCCTACTTCATAAGCCGTAATTTCTTCTGGTTGCACCAACGGGGTTTCTACGGCCACAAAATTTCCTTGTGCCAAAGCAACAGCATCAAAACCATTCTCATAGGCAGCACGACCTACTACAGTTCCTGTAGTATTCCCGGTAAGATTCTGACCCGCTTGGGTCAATTCAAACGTTCTGACGTCACGATCTAAGTTATCTGGAGCTGAACCGACAAGAATGGCACTACCTGCATTCAAGCCGATAAACAAATCCTGAGTGGTTGGATTTCGGAAACCAGTTTGCACAGAAACCCTAACATTGTGATTTCTGCGTTCCCCCAAGGTAACGCCCAACGCTGCTCTTGGAGAGAAGAACCCATCAAAGAATTCGTTCTTGTCATATCTTCCAGATGCCGTAATTTTAAGACGGTCATCCAATACTTTTTTCTGGAATTGCAGGTAACCACCATACTCACTATAGGTAATAGGTCCATCAATATCCGTGAATATTGTTCCTTGAGAGTTAAGCTCGTATTCTCTAAAAGAACCTCCTACTTGAATATCAGCCCAGTCATCGATTAAATGCGCGATGTTATAATTACCGTTAGCGTGACGGAACTTGGTGTTATCGATAAACCTTGCTCCAGTACTTAGGTCTCCGTCGGAAATAACCGAGTTAAAAGCGCTTTGAAATTCTGGAGTTCCTGGAACCAATCTG
>JBCBCH010000186.1:2572-5686 GCA_038530835.1 Bacteroidota bacterium
AGTTCGAGCTGCAGCGTGGGCTGCTACTCGTGCATCTTCTATAGACAATCCTTGCCCTTGTCTACCTGCAATAAATGCTGGAATGTAAGCCCCTACATATTCGGTGAACCATTGTGTATCTCCTTTCCAACGTCTGTTCGTGTTAATGGC
Source organism: Bacteroidota bacterium (assembly GCA_038530835.1). Classification (GTDB taxonomy): domain Bacteria; phylum Bacteroidota; class Bacteroidia; order Flavobacteriales; family Flavobacteriaceae; genus Flagellimonas. The sequence continues at coordinate 2,723 of JBCBCH010000186.1, forward strand.
AGCGAACCTAGTATCATATGCGTTACCGGAGTTCTCAGCCACAATGTAAGCTCTAACAAAGAAGTTGTCATTCTTTAATTCCAGCCTATGCTGCTGCATTTTGAAGCCATCCACATAATAACGGTTAATTCCTTGATAAATAGTTGTACCTCTACCAATTCGACCATTGTAAATCAGTTCCAAATCGTTTCCAAAAGGACGGTAGTGCAATGCCCAGTCTGCTTTCACGCTTTGTGCATCGTAATCCATTAGTTCGTTTTCGTTATATCCAGTTCTTGAAACTACTGCCGAACCAAATTCAGTACTTGGCAAGCCTACACCTGCCGCTGCCGCATTAAAATCAATGGGTATGGAGACCTCATCACCGTATACGTTTAGACCGTCATAGTCTGTATTACTTCTAGTTGCACCTGGATTGTTGACATCATCCGTTCGTACAGCATGCCAATCCTCACCTTGTTGATATGAAAAACTGGCTTTCATCGCGAACTTGTCGCTGAAGGCATGAGCCGCGCGAATTCCCACATCATAATATGGATTGTCCCCGGCAGCCTCTTGGGAAGTAAGCCCTGTTTTTACATATGAGCTGATGCCTTGAAAGTCAAAAGGATTTTTACTACGCATGAACAAGATACCGTTAAATGCACCAGCTCCATAAAGTGCCGAAGAAGCACCAGGCAAAATCTCAACGCTTTGAACGTCGAGTTCGTTCATACCTACTAAGTTACCCAAGACGAAGTTCAAACCGGGAGCTGTATTGTCCATTCCGTCCACCAACTGCATGAACCTTACATTCGCGAATGTGGCAAAACCTCTGGTATTAATAGACTGGAAGGTTAAACTATTGGTATTGATATCAACTCCTTTCAAGTTTTGTAAACCTCCATAAAAAGATTCCGCCGTTGTATTGGCAATTTCCCTAATTCCAAATCGCTCAACTGACACTGGCGATTCAAAAATCCGTTCTGGTGTTCGAGATGCCGAGATAACGATTTCATCCAACATGGTGGAAACTTCTTCCAAGGTGATGGTCAGACTTTGATTATTAGCAGTAACATCAACCACGGACTCGGAATATCCAACACTGGTTATTCTGAGTTGAAAGGGTGGTGTTTCAGAAGTATTGAAAACGAAGTTTCCATCAAAATCGGAAGTCGTTCCTTCAGCTTTTCCAATCAATACTACATTCGCACCGATTACAGGTTGGTCATTATTATCAACTACTTTCCCTGATACCGTAGTTTGTGCATAGGAAATGGCCCCCATACAAAACAGGGCAATCATGATCAGCTTTTTCATTAGATTGAATTTGAGTTAAATTAGTTTTAAGAGTTGGTAAAACTTTGGTGGGGAAGTTACATTTTTTTTCTGTTCAATTATAGTAAAGCAGCAAAAATTATGCATGCATAATACTTTTTCCTTAAATAAACTGGGGAAAAAATACATTTTTAACAAAAAAGACGTCCAAAAGGACGTCTTTTTCAATGATTTTCTTTTGTTTAAGGTCACTCTACAGTAACCGACTTGGCCAAGTTCCTCGGTTGGTCTACGTTGCAGCCGCGCATAACGGCGATATGGTATGATAACAATTGTAAAGGTATCGTAGTTAACAAAGGAGTCAAACATTCCAAGGTTTCAGGTACCTCAACCACATGGTCTGCAAGCTCTTTTACCACCTCATCTCCTTCGGTCACCACGGCAATAATACGTCCGCTTCGCGATTTGATTTCTTGAATATTGCTCACTACTTTTTCATAGTGACCTTTCTTGGTGGCGATTACGACTACTGGCATTTGCTCATCAATCAAAGCTATGGGACCGTGTTTCATTTCTGCAGCTGGATATCCTTCAGCATGGATGTAGCTGATTTCCTTGAGCTTCAATGCGCCTTCCAAAGCCACAGGGAAATTATAGCCTCTCCCCAAGTACAAACAATTGGTTGAATCTTTATATATGTCTGAAATATGTGCCACCAAATCATTCGATTTCAAAGTGGTTTCTACTTTTGCTGGAATGCTTTCCAATTCCGTTAGGATTTCATGAAACTTTGAAGCGGAGAAAATACCCTTCTCGCTCGCCAATTTCAATGCAATCAATGTCAAAACCGTAATCTGTGTCGTAAAGGCTTTGGTTGACGCTACACCAATCTCCGGTCCAGCATGGGTATAGGCTCCAGCATGGGTCTCGCGAGCGATGGATGAACCGACCACGTTGCAGACCCCGAATACGAAAGCGCCTTTCTCTTTTGCAAGTTTGATGGCAGCCAAAGTATCGGCGGTTTCGCCAGATTGCGAAATGGCAATCAATACATCATTTTCCGTAATGACTGGGTTTCGATATCTAAATTCAGACGCATATTCCACTTCAACAGGAATACGAGCCATATCTTCAAAAATGTATTCGGCCACCAGGCCAGCATGCCAAGATGTTCCGCAGGCCACAATAATGATTCGATTGGCATTCAGGAACTTTTCCAAATTCTGGTCAATTCCCGCCATGCGAACAATACCCTGGTCTGCTAATAACCTACCTCGATACGTATCTAGAATAGCACGCGGTTGTTCATAGATTTCCTTAAGCATGAAATGGTCATAGCCTCCTTTCTCAATTTCCTCAAGGTTCAATTGAAGCTCGAGAATATTGGGATACGCTATGGCATCATCTTTTATTTTTCGAAGTTTGATTTCTTTCCCCAAACGAATAATGGCCATTTCCTCGTCCTCGAGATACACCGCGTTATTGGTATATTCAATAAAAGGAGAAGCATCTGACGCGATGAAATACTCATTTTCCCCAATTCCTATGGCCAAAGGGCTACCTAGTTTCGCTACTACGATTTCATCTGGCTTTGTTCTGTCAAAAACTGCAATGGCATACGCCCCAACTACCTGATTCAAAGCAATTTGAACCGCCTTTCCCAGCTTGACTTGTTCCTTTTCCTTGACTTCCTCAATCAAATTCACC
>JBCBCH010000187.1:0-5603 GCA_038530835.1 Bacteroidota bacterium
ATTTGGACTTCTCGGGTCATTTTTGATACGGATGCTATCAACCACAACGCCATCACAAAAATTAAAGTTCAAGGTGTGTGAAGGACTGTTTTCAAATTGAATTCCCTTCACGGTTACCCCCTTCGCATCACTGATGACAATCCAAGGTTCGGGGCGTTCAGTAAATTTCCATTTGTCATCAAAAAAGGTCGTTCCGTTGCCGTTGATGGTTCCTTTTCCACTAAGGGTCAGACCATCCGCAAAAGGAGCCGAAATAAAAACTTCATTTGGATAGTCCTTCATATCAGTGCTAGCCAAAAGAATGGCGCCTTCTTCCAATTCCAAGGTAATAGAAGGCCCAAGCGTTAAAGCTCCGGTTAAAAATGTGCCTTTCGGTACTAGTACGGTGCCTTTAGCGGCCAAGGCCTTGTCAATGGTGGTTTGTATAGCTTTGGTGTTTAGGGTCTTTCCATCGGGGACGGCTCCAAAATCAACAATGTTGAAGACTTTGACTTCAGCGTTTACGCCAGAGCAGAGCCATATGCCCAAGAGAATGGGCAGCATTAGAACAACTCTCATTTGGTATACTTTTTATCGTAAGCTCTTACCTGTTCTTCATCGACTTCTACTCCCAGTCCGGGTCGGTTTGTGATATGCAATCGACCCCCTTTAAATTCCGGAAAACCGGAAAGACAATCAAAGGCTGCTGGTGCTTTCTCCCGCAAAGCGAATTCTTGGGGTAATGTGGCCATCTCGGTGGCACATACCCAATGCAACATGCAAACCGTGCTTAATGAGGGTCTTGAATTGTGCGCAACCAATTTTACGCCTTTTTGGGCGATGTAATCCCCAATGCGTTTGCCACCGGTAAATCCACCGCATTTGAGAAGGTCTGGATTTACCGCCCATGAACCGCCATAGGTCAACAAATGTTTGATTTGCTCTACGGTATAGGCATGTTCCCCAAAAACAATGGGAATGTTGACGTTTTCCACTACGGATTTGATGGCTTCGTAATCATATGGTGCAGTGGGCTCTTCCCACCAAGCCAAATTAAACTCCTCTAAGCTTTTGCCTAATTCGATAGCTCTTTTTTCAGAGTGGCCCATGTTGGCATCCATGGCCAACTGGATATCGGGGCCAATGGCTTTTCGCAAGGCTCGTGCAAACTCGACGGTATTATCGTTAGGTGGGTCTTGGTTTTCCAAGCCCCATCGCATTCGAAATTTTAAGGTTTTGTATCCCTCTTTTACCAATACTTTTGCTTTGGTTGCGGCTTGCTCGGGAGTTGGATAAACATCTCGGGTAAAACTGGCATAGATTTCAACGGAATCGCGATGCTTGCCTCCCAAAAGTTCATAGACCGGTTTTTGGGTGACTTTTCCCATGGCATCATAAACGGCGCAATCAATTCCGGAAAGGGAATAGGTCAAGAGACCGCCGGGCCCCAAATCATATTCAGATTTTACGCAATGGTCCCAAGTCTTTTCAAAATCGAAGATATTGGTGCCTTCGTAGTAGCGTTTTAGGGTTTTTTCTATCAGTGTGCGCGAAGCGTGCTTGTCATTTGGCATGGCCTCGGCCCATCCTTTGACACCATTATTTAATTCAACGGAAACAAAAAGTGCTTTGCGCAGCAGAAAGGTATCAATATCCTTAATGATAAAATCGTCATCCTTGGCCATTTCGTTCCAATTTGAGGCCAAGGGAAATTGCTGACCCCATAAGGGAAAAGGCAGCCCTGGGAGGAGGGCTGCCAACGAAATCGTTTTAATGAACTTTAGTCTATTCATTTACAATTCCTAAATTGAACTAACCAACTCAAACTTATTTTATTCCCTTAAGGTACCATCAAAATTAAGACTCCAGCCTAAGGTCCAGTCGTTATCTGGTGAAACGGCACCTACAAAATTGACTGCATCAAAGAATTCTCCTAGAGTTGAGGCATCGGATGAGTTCAAAGTAGATACCCCTATAAAGGTGTCCATGAGAACAACCGGGTCTTCGGAGTTATTGTTTTCTGGCAATCGGAAATCGTCCCGAACACTGCTATGGAGTCCATCATCATCACCGTCTTGGCCGTTGCCAAACACAGCGGAATTCTTTATGACCATGGCACCATCGTCGCTTCTGTTCCTAAAGGAATCGTCAAAACCGGTTACCAAGGTGTTGTGAAATTCTCCTGTGGCGCCATCACGTAATTGAACACCATCGGTATCCCCTGCGCCATCAGAAGTTAAAAATGGCCCAACTACTGTAATATTGGACATAATAGCATCGGAAGTTCGTGGTGACTCATCGGTATCCCTGCCGAGAAGCGCTTCGGTATCCTGTCTGTCTGTGAGAATTACCCAAAACTGTCCGCTACCTTCCCAACCATCGCTATAACGAACTCCATGGTCACTGGGTTTGGTAATCACCAGATGTTTGACATTCACATAGCCACCCCGCATGCGCAGGCCGGTATCGTCTGCATTATGGACCTGAACGAAATCAACAATGGTCCCACCTCCAACTTGTCTTAGCTGTAAGGGTTCATCACCATTACCGCCATTTTCAACACGAACATATCGAAGAATACCGGAATTGCCTTCAGGGGTATCGTCGCCAATTATATTAACACCAACCCAATCCCCATCATCTGGGTCTTCTGGTTGATTGGGAGCTGCGTTTATCGAAGTGAAGACTATGGGCGCCTCGCCCGTGCCATCAGCAACAAGGGCTCCCCCTATGTTTACTTGTAAGATTGTATTCTCATCAGCGGCGTAAACAGTTGTTCCTGGTTCTATGGTCAATGTGGTCAAATCATCAACGGTTACTTCTCCATTTAATAACCATAGGTTGCTACTATCCAACGTCTCATCAAAATTGACGTTTCCGGTCAACCGTTTGAAGGCTGTTCCGTTAAGGTCAACATCTTCAATCTGGTAGGCAGGTGCTACTTCAGAAACGGTTGCAGTAAAGGTTTCCGATGCGGTTTCGCCCAACGCATCCCTTACGGAAAAGGTGAATATCTCAGTACTACCCAACAAATCTGGGGTAATCAAAAACTCTAAGTCATAGCTGTCTTCGCCAATAGTTCTTGTGGGATACGTTATTCTTTCAATGACGGTACCACCTCTTGCTACGGTGAACTCTTGAAATAAGGCCGAAGCTTCGTATGTTGCATTTACCCGGATGGTTTGCCCGATGCGAAAGGCCCCTTCGCTAATGGACAATTCTATACTGGGAACATCAAATGTTGGTGGCTCGAAGCCGTCGTCATCATCATTACACGACCACAATACCAATACGGCCATTATGGCACCGATGAATTTTATGTCAATCAACTTTTTCATGGCTTTCTAAAATTTAAAGTTTATACCGAATCGAGCGGACCAATCATAGATTTCGTAATTCACCACTTGGCTTCTCACTGACTGGAATTGAACATTCGGCTCGTTCGTAAGGTTAACAAACTCTGCGAAGATGGTAAGGTTGTCGTTTATTTTTTGCGAGGCATTAATGTCGAGTTGATAGCGTTCTTCCAAGAAAAAGTCTAGTTCTGGGTCGTCAGAAAAACTCAACAAAGAACGTCCGTTGTAGTTCAGCGAAGCCCTTGCACTGAATCCTCCTAAATCGTAGGAGAGTGCAGCGTTCCAAACATTATCGGCTTGACCCACGAACGGAACATCATCACGAAGCAGGGTTTCTTCGGTACCCTCATCGAAAAATTCGAAACTACTACTGGAATCCACATAGGTGTAGTTTAAGAACACGCCCAAACCAGAGAGAAATCCAGGTAGAAAATCCAGTTTTTTAGTGAAGTTCAACTCAACTCCCAAAAGTTCTGCTTCGTCCCCGTTAATCGGTTCGGTTTGCAAAAACACATCATTATTGAAGTCGACATTTGAAAACTGGTCAAAAATGAAGTTTTCAATGCGTTTGTAAAAGATTCCTCCAGAGATTACACCAGCACCTTTTAAATAGGATTCAAAAAGTAAGTCGAGGTTATCAGCACCAGCCGGCAACAAATTTGGATTTCCAGTGGTCAACAACTGGTCTGCGAAATTTATGTTTTGTGCGGGCACCAAGTCTTGCAACTCGGGTCTGGCATACGACTGGGTGTACGCAAACCTTAGGTTGGTTCGGTCGTTTAGCTCGTAGCGCAAATGCAACATAGGCAAGAGAAAATCGTAAGAATTGCTCCCGAAAACCGGCTCTGAAGAGATGGGTACGGCAGGCGCACCATCCATCGCTGGAGGCTCAATTTCAAGGCTAAGGGCATCGTAACTTACTTCGGTTCTTTCGTAACGAACCCCAGCTAAGATGCGAAACTTGTTCAATTGTATTTTCCCTTGAAAATAGGCCGCATATACATCCTCACCAGCATTGAAAAAGAAGCTCTCGCTATTAATTCTCGAAGCATTCTCATCTAATTCGTATGCATCTCTGTTGTCCATAAAATGTTGCATCGCCCTGCGCGGGTCAGGAAATCTTCCCATTTGATAGCGACCGTCAAAAATGGAGTTGTCATTATTATCGAATACTTGAGTCAAATTGTAAGGACCATTGAATTCATTGTATTCCACGGTTGTTCTTCTTCGGATGTTGTCCAAGTCTCGGTATTTACCACCCGCTTTGAATTCTCCAACGTTTTTTCCCAAGTTGAAGGGAATCGTAAGATTCAATTTGGCTACGGTGTTGTCACCGCGGTTTAATATGGGCTTATCTTGCTGAAAGGCATTGAAATCATAGGCCGCATAGTTTTCGAAATCGAAATCTGGAGAAGAGAAAAGCGTGAAATCTCCGTCCCTGGCGAGTTCCAAGGTCAGGTCTCGCTCCCGGAATACGAATCGGTCACTCCTGAGAATTCTTTCGGAGCGGGTGTAATTGATTCCGTAATCGATTTGAGCGAAGGTTCCTAACGGATGCTTTCCATCAAAGGTGATGGTAATATTTTCCCTATCAATAACACGGTCATTAATATCGCGTCTTACCCTAACATCATTATCTGGACCGGCTATGTTGGGATTAAGCGGGTCGTTGTAGTTGTTTCTTGGGCGGAATCGTATCCTTCTCCGCAAAGATTCATCTTCAAGCTTGTTGTAAATGGCCTTGAAAACAATGTTGGAATTGTCATTGAAGCGGTAGTCAAAGGTGGCATTCACCCCAATCCGCGTTCTTTCGTTTAACAAAGGACGTAAACGGTAATCATCCACCACATTTGCGTTAAAGGAATTAGGGTCACCATCTGGTCCGATTTGACGATTTCGATAGGTGGCTTCAAATCGTTCTTCACCGTTTACCGTGTTATAATAACTACCTCCTAAAAGGATTCCAAATTTGTCGTCAGCAAAACGCTGGTCGTATTTCAATCGAAAAACTTGACTCCCTCTTTGAAAAAGGTCGTTGTAACCACCACCTAGCGTTCCTTTTATTCTCGCTTTTGAAGTGGCAGCGGTCGGCGTTATCAAGTTGATGGCACCACCTACGGCATCACCATCCATATCTGGGGTAATGGCGAACAAATCCCTACTACGGATGAAGGTGGTGGTAGAACGGAAGGGCTGGATTTGATAAGTGCCGACCAATTGGCATCCATGGAAGTCAGTAAAGCCATTACCCCAGATATGGATGGTGAT
>JBCBCH010000188.1:0-5589 GCA_038530835.1 Bacteroidota bacterium
GGACGGGAAAAAAGCTTGGATTTTTCATGGGGATGTGTTTGATATTTCCATTCAAAACGCAAAATGGCTTGCTAAACTCGGGGGATATGGATATGACCTTCTGATTCTTTTGAACAGCATGGTCAATTGGTGTTTGGTAAAGATGGGACGTGAAAAATACTCACTTTCCAAACGTATTAAAAACAGCGTGAAGGGTGCGGTAAAGTATATCAACAACTTTGAGAAGACTGCGGCAGAACTGGCGATTGAAAACGATTATGATTACGTGATATGTGGACATATCCATCAACCTAAAAAAGAGATTTACGAAAATCGAAACGGCAGTTGTGTCTATCTCAACTCTGGGGATTGGGTCGAAAATCTTACGGCTTTGGAGTACTCTTTCAAACGTTGGCGCATTTACCACTACAATCACGATAAGCTTTCACCCTTCTTTGTGGATGAAGATTTGAAGGAAATGGACATGAACGAACTGATTGCGTCCATCACCGATAAGGAAGTGGAAGCTGAAGAAATTCAAAAAGAAGAAGAAACTCCCAACGGAAACCCCACTCCTTTAAACAACCAGGGCCTCTCGCAAGATTGATACCGGGTGTTTCGCGACCCGCCGGGTCCCATCAAAAATTTGGTGACGACAGCTGGTGCCGTTCGCGGAGATGATAGTGGTCGGCTCACTTTTTCGAACCGCTGGGAACAATTTTAGCTCTCCCACCTGCATACTTACCGCATAGTGTTCTTTTTCATACCCAAAGGAACCAGCCATTCCGCAGCACCCTGATGGTATTATGGTAACCGAATAGTTCTCTGGAAGATTCAGTACATCAAAGGTCACCTTTTGGTTTGAAAGCGCTTTTTGATGGCAATGTCCGTGAATTTTGACCTTTCTTTCTTCTTTCGTGAATTTTTCCTTTCCCAAATGTTCTTTTTGCACTTCCCCGGCCAAAAACTCTTCCACTAAAAAAACCTGCTGTTTCAATTGTTGTATGGTGGTATCTTGAGGCAAAAGTCGTGGGTATTCATCACGGAATGTTAATATCGCTGAAGGTTCCAATCCAAGTATTGGAAGTTCATTGGAAATATGCTCTTGAAGCTGTTTGATGTTTTTCTGCGCAAGTGTTTTGGCTTGTCGCAAGAACCCTTTGGAAATATAGGTTCTTCCGCTTTCCGCATAAAAAAGGATGAGCTGATATCCCAAACGTGTCAAGAGACCAATCGCATCCTTGCCCACCTCAACATCCATATATCGCGTAAATTCATCAATATAAAGTACAATCTTTTGACCCTGTGGTGTGTACCGCTCTTTTTGTTGTTGTAGGTAACGGTCAAAATCAAATCGTCTTACATGAGGCAGATTTCGCTGCTTGGCAACCCCAAAAGCACCTTTTAGAAGATTTCCCAGGGGTTTTGAATCATAAATGGCATTTGTTAAAGGTGCCATAGTACTTCCCAAACGGTTGAGCTTGGTATTGTGCGCGAAGATTTTATTGCGCAAACTATACCCATTGGTTTCTTGATATTGGTATTGGAATTCGGCCTTCAAGGTGGCGACGTCAACATTGCTGGGGCATTCACTGGCACAGGCTTTGCAGCTCAAACAAAGGTCGAAAACCGCTTTGAGTTCTTGATGGTCAAATTGATTGGGTTTTTCGGATTGGGTCAGAAACTCCCGTAAGGCATTGGCCCTGGCCCGCGTAGTATCTTTTTCATTTTTGGTGGCATGATAACTAGGACACATGCCACCTTTCATTTCTGCACCTTTTCGGCAATCTCCGCTCCCATTGCATTTTTCTGCAGCGCGAAGAATGCCTTCGCTATCCGAGAAATCCAGTAGCGTTTTCACTTTGGGTTCCTCTCGGTCAACTGTGTATCGCAGCGATTTATCCATAGGAAACGCATCTACGATTTTTCCTGGATTGAAAATGTTTTTAGGGTCAAATGCCTTTTTGAGTTCTTTCAAAACCTCGTAGTTCCGCTCTCCTATCATCACGGGAATAAACTCCGCGCGAACGATACCATCCCCATGTTCGCCACTAAAACTGCCTTGGTATTTTTTGGTAAGATGGGCCACATCAGTAGTTATTGCGCGAAATAGCTGTACATCACTTGACTTTTTTAAATCCAAAATAGGACGAAGGTGCAATTCCCCTGCACCGGCATGTGCGTAATAAACAGCGCTTTGTCCATAACTTTCCATGATTTGGGTAAACTCACCAATAAAAGATTTAAGGTCTTCCAGGGCTACGGCAGTGTCTTCAATGCAAGCCACAGCTTTTTTATCCCCAACCATATTGCCCAACAAGCCCAGTCCAGCTTTTCGAAGCTCGATGGCTTTGGCGATATCACTACCATACAAAACGGGGCTGGCATAACTATTTCCAGATTTCCTGATGGTTTTCAACAAAACTTCAACTTGCAGCTTCAAGTCTTCCAGATTGTGTGCTTTTACCTCCAACATTAAAATGCCAGCGGGATCGCCGTCCACAAAAAAGCGATTAGCAAGTTGGGCACGATTGTTTTTCGTGCAATCCAGAATCACTTTGTCCATCATTTCACAAGTGTGCAAACTATGTTGCATCACAGGCGCCACATCAGTCAAGCATTTTTCCAAGGTTTCGTAATGGGTACAAACCATAGCGGCATGTTTGGGCGGAAGTTCGTCCAGTTGAAGGGTGATTTCGGTAGTGATTGCCAAGGTTCCTTCACTACCGGAAAGCAATTTGCATAGGTTAAGTGTTGACTCTTTCCCGCCAAAACCCTTGAAGGTCAAAAGTTCATCTATGGCATAGCCAGTATTTCTTCTGTGAATCTGTGGTTTTGGAAATTCCTTTTTTATTTCCTCTTGAACCGATGTCTTGGAAAGGGTATCCTGTAAAAACCCATAAATGGACCCTTCTGCATTAGCTTGTTCCGTCTTCTCGGAAACGCGCTCGTTTTCCAAAGCATCAAAAACCACTTCAGAAGCATCCGATAACACACATCGCATGGAAACGACTTTGTCCCGGGTTACCCCGTATTGAATGGAGGTGGTCCCTGAGGAGTTGTTTCCTACCATACCTCCTATCATACATCGGTTTGCGGTTGAGGTATTCGGTCCAAAGAAAAGCCCGTGCGGTTCAAGAAAACGGTTCAATTCATCACGAACGACCCCAGGCTGAACGGTTACTTGCCTTTTGTCCACATCCAAATTAAGGATGAAATTCAAATGCTTTCCCAAATCCATTACAATGCCATCACCAACACATTGTCCCGCTAAAGAAGTTCCCGCTGTACGCGGAATCAATCCAACACCATGTTCTGAAGCGAATTGTACCAAGATTTGAATGTCTTTGGTGTTTTTTGGAAGACATACGGCCAAAGGGGTTTTCCTATAGACGGACGCATCCGTGGCGTAGAGGGTCTTGGTTAAAGCGTCGAATTGCAATTCTCCTTCTAGCTTTTCCGCCAAGGACTTTAAGAAAGATTTATCCAAAATGGAACAATTTTTGGTCTTGGAAACAAGTTTACATTGCAAGTTACGCGCAAAAACCTTTTTACTCAACTTAAATTGGAAAACTTATGAAATTTGAAAAACCTATCGGTATATTTATGTTTTTAATGAGTCTTGGCGTTTATGCTCAGGACCTATCCGACCATAGTATAGGCCTTCGACTTAGTGATAGCGACGGTTTTGGAGCTGAAATCTCCTATCAAAAATCAATTGGCAGATATAACCGGGCAGAGTTCAACCTAGGTTGGCGTGATAGTAGGGACTTTGACGCCTTTAAGCTTTCGGGCGTGTATCAATGGGTACATCAAATCGAAGGAGGTTTTAATTGGTATTATGGTGCCGGAGGCGGTTTAGGTAGTGTGGATTTTGAACCGGTACCTGATGAAGTTGAAGATAATGATGGCATTTTTGTGTTTGTAGCGGGCAATTTAGGTGTCGAGTACGATTTTGATATTCCCTTGCTGCTCTCCTTGGATGTGCGTCCCGAAATTGGCATTTTGGGCTATGATGGTTTTGACAATGGCTTTCTGTTTGATATTGCTCTGGGTATCCGTTATCAGTTTTAGCCACCTTATCGAATTAAAAACCCAAGCCCTTTTTAGAATAGCAGGTAATGAATACCTTAGCTAAAAATAACAACTAGATGAATAAAGTTTGGATTTGGGTAGTTTTTGCTGCCTTTGTTGCCTCTTGTGCAGGTAAAGCCGATGGCTACAGTGTGGACGCCATTGTGGAAGGTGAATTGGATAGTGGTACCAAAGTATTTCTGAAGACCACGGACAGTTTGAACCAGTTGGTGGATGTTGATACCACAACCGTGGAGAATGGCGTGTTTTCCTTTGAAGGAATCCAAGAACAACCCAAACTGCACTATTTGATGTTAGAGGATAGTCGGGGCAACCTTCCGTTTTTTCTTGAGAACGGTAAGATTTCAATCAAGTTCCAAAAGGATAGCATGAACTATGCGCGCATCAAAGGAACTCCGCAAAACGATATTTTCATGGATTTCCTTGGCGAATCCAGAAGGATGGGCGAGCGTGCCCGCTCCATGCAGCAAGACATGCGCGTAGCATCCCAAAAACAACCGCAGGACACCGTGACCATGATGGCCTTACGGGAAGAATACATGGAATTACAAGAGGATGTTAAAACCTATAATGTGGATTTTGCCAAAAACAATCCGGACGCCCTGATTTCGGTGTTGATTATGGGGAATCTCTTGATGAGCAAAGCGCTTCCCACATCCGAAATTCAAGAAATGTTCGACGCCCTAACTCCAGAAATGAAGGCCTCTGAGCCGGCAACCAAACTCAAAGAACAACTGGACAAGTTAAAAACCACAGAGGTAGGTAGTGCGGCACCGGAATTCTCCGCTCCCAATCCGGAAGGTGAGATGCTTGCCCTCAGTGATATCAAAGGCAAACTGACATTAGTCGATTTTTGGGCCGCTTGGTGTAGGCCTTGTCGTGCCGAAAATCCGAATATCGTATCGGTTTACAACAAATTCCACGACAAAGGATTCAATGTTATTGGGGTTTCTTTGGACACTCGTGCCGATGATTGGACCAATGCCATTGCAAAAGATGGTTTGGAATGGAATCATATTTCCAACCTAAAGCGCTTCCAGGACCCCATCGCACAATTGTATAACGTGAACGCCATTCCAGCCGCCTTTTTGATTGATGAAAACGGGGTTATTGTGGCAAAAAATCTTAGGGGAAATGCCTTAGAGGAAAAAGTAGCAGAGTTCCTGAACTAGTTTTTAGATTTTTCCTGTTTTTTCGAGAATAAATAGAATGACAATGGGAACGGCCAACAAAACCACGACCCATGTATCGTCGAACAGAATATCCGGTCTAAAAAACAAGGTGGTTGCATAACCGCCAACCGCGCCACCAAAGTGGGCCGTATGCCCAATATTGTCCATTCTGCTTTTCATTCCATAAATGGAATACAACAAATAAGCGATGCCCAAAACATATGCGGGTAATGGAATTGGGATAAACATGATGGCCAATCGCATTTCGGGATACAGTAGAATGGCCGAGTATAAAATTCCCGTTACTGCCCCACTGGCCCCCACAGCGCTATAAAAAGGTTCA
>JBCBCH010000189.1:0-5589 GCA_038530835.1 Bacteroidota bacterium
ATTTTTTCAATTGTAAATGCGTTGAAGCAAAAAAGGATAGGAGCGATTCATTACGTGCGTGCTGATTTTGCTTTTAATGCTATGGATAGGGATTTGGATTCCAGGCTTTGGAATCCGGAACTCGCTTCGGGATCCCTTTTGGATATTGGCATTTATCCTATTTTCTTGAGTTATCTGGTTTTGGGTATGCCAGAAAAGATACATGCCATGTCCAATTTTCATGAAAATGGTACTGAAATCCAAACGGCCATGCAGTTTCAATATCCTAACGCTATGGCGTCTTTATATTCTGGATTTAGCAGTACGTCCAAAATGGAAGCTGAAATCTCAGGTAGTACGGGGCAAATTCTGATTCAACCTCGTTGGCACGAACCCATGGGTTATAGTATAGTGCAAGATGGTATTGAAACTTTAATTGAGTCGCCACCTAAGGGCGGGGGATTTACTGAAGAAATCGATGAGGTACATTCCTGCTTGAGGCGGAAAGCCCTTCAGAGCAATAAGTGGAGTTTGCAACACAGTCTTGATTTGGTGACTTTGATGGATTCAGTCCGAGAAAAGGTAGGTTTGCGCTTCCCTTTTGAAGTATAGCTTGCTTTTGGCTGCCTTTTTTCCTTTTTTTACGATATTTGATTTTCATTGAAACCTTTAATATGGGAATGAACAAGAACACGGTGCTAGCATGGGCTACTTGGATTATGATTTTCGTAGGGATTGGAATGATTGCCTTGGGGGCGTTTAAATATGATGAAGTAGCGGGGTACGGATTTGCGGCTGTTGGAGTTGGCTTTTTTGCTATTGCTTGGGTTTTCAATGCCCTTAAAGGACGGGTTTAGTTCAGAACATAATTACCAAAAACGTTTAGGATGTCAGACGATAAAAAAGTCATTTTCTCCATGTCTGGGGTAACTAAGACTTTCAAGACCGCGAATACGCCGGTCCTTAAAAATATTTACCTCAGTTTTTTCTACGGTGCCAAAATTGGTATTCTTGGACTCAATGGCTCTGGGAAGTCAACCTTGCTGAAAATCATTGCGGGAGTAGATAAAAACTACCAGGGCGATGTCGTTTTTTCACCAGGGTATTCCGTAGGTTATTTGGAGCAAGAACCTGAATTGGACCCAAACAAAACGGTTTTGGAAATAGTTAAAGAAGGGGTTGCAGAAACGGTTGCAATCTTAGACGAGTACAACAAAATCAACGATATGTTTGCCTTGCCTGAGGTTTATGAGGATGCCGATAAAATGCAAAAACTTATGGACAAGCAAGCGGTGCTCCAAGACAAAATAGACGCTTCAAACGCTTGGGAATTGGATACTAAATTGGAGATTGCCATGGATGCGCTCCGCACCCCAGAGTCAGATAAAAAAATAGAAGTGCTTTCAGGTGGGGAGAAGCGTAGGGTGGCACTTTGTCGTTTGTTGCTTCAAGAACCGGATGTATTATTATTGGATGAGCCTACCAACCATTTGGATGCTGAATCGGTTCATTGGTTAGAGCATCATTTGGCACAATATAAAGGAACCGTAATTGCCGTTACGCACGACCGTTACTTTTTGGACAATGTAGCTGGCTGGATTCTGGAATTGGATAGAGGCGAAGGTATTCCCTGGAAAGGCAATTACTCCAGTTGGTTGGACCAGAAGTCCAAGCGACTAGCTCAGGAAACCAAACAAGCTTCGAAAAGACAAAAAACACTCGAACGTGAGTTGGAATGGGTGCGACAAGGTGCAAAAGGACGGCAAACCAAGCAAAAAGCAAGACTCAAAAACTACGATAAACTGTTGAGTCAAGACCAAAAACAACTCGAAGAAAAGTTGGAAATTTATATTCCCAATGGCCCTCGATTGGGAACCAACGTTATTGAAGCCCAAGGGGTAAGCAAAGCTTTCGGAGACAAGTTGTTGTATGAAGACTTGAATTTCAAACTTCCACAAGCAGGAATCGTGGGGATTATAGGTCCGAATGGTGCAGGGAAGACCACTATTTTCAGAATGGTTATGGGCGAAGAAACCCCAGACCAAGGTTCGTTTTCGGTAGGGGAGACAGCAAAGCTGGCCTATGTAGACCAGAGCCATTCCAATATTGATGTGAACAAAACCATCTGGGAAAACTTCAGCGATGGCCAGGAACTCATCAACATGGGGGGAAAGCAAGTAAATTCCAGAGCTTATTTAAGTCGCTTTAATTTTTCGGGAAGTGAGCAGAACAAAAAGGTAAACATGTTGTCCGGTGGAGAGCGAAACCGTCTGCATTTGGCCATGACCTTAAAAGAAGAGGGAAACGTATTGCTTCTCGATGAGCCCACAAACGATTTGGATGTGAATACCCTTCGTGCTTTGGAAGAAGGTTTGGAGAATTTTGCGGGATGTGCTGTCATCATTTCGCACGACCGGTGGTTTTTGGATAGGATTTGTACGCACATCCTAGCCTTTGAGGGTGACTCGCAGGTGTATTTCTTTGAGGGTTCTTTCTCGGATTACGAAGAGAATAAGAAGAAACGTTTGGGTACCAACATCATGCCACA
The DNA here is from genome assembly GCA_038530835.1 of Bacteroidota bacterium. Lineage (GTDB taxonomy): Bacteria > Bacteroidota > Bacteroidia > Flavobacteriales > Flavobacteriaceae > Flagellimonas. The sequence goes on from JBCBCH010000189.1 coordinate 2,528, forward strand.
GCGCATCAAATACAAAAAGCTTATTCGATAAAGATTTTGGCGTTGGGCTGGATGTTTTTCCAAATGCTCAAGAATTGCGAACGATTCTCTTCATAGTTATAAGGAAATAAATAGGTCACTTCGGTGGCCTTCTTTGATTTTGCTTTTATGCGGTCAACTCCAATACCACTTACAACGGCTAAATCGATTTTTTGAATTTCTTTGGGTAAAAAGGTCATGCTACTATTCGCGCCAATAAAAAGGATATGGTTTTTGGTATTTATGGTGTAGCCCTTCATTTCATTTTCCTGATAATAGGCAGTGAAAACAAGTCCAAAGCGTTCTTTATTATCCAAATGTTTTAATGGGTCCAGTTGCGTTGTGAATTCCAGCGGAAGCTTTTGGGCCAATTCCCAAGGCACAACGATTTTGGCATTTTGCGTATTCAACCGTTGAAGGGTGTTAAGTTCAAAGCTGTTTTTTGAGTCATCGGTAATGAGTATCAAATTCAAAGTCTCTCCCGTTAGCGTTTGAGACAATTTACCTCTAGGGTTGATCAGTATCCGCAACTCATTTACTTGTAAAAGCAGACTAGTGGGATTTAATCGTTGAATTTGGATGGTATCCTTACCAAAAGGGATAACCGTATGTATGCTTTCTCGTGATTTTAAGGATAATCCAAATCCCAAAAAAAAGAAAAACAACAGTTGGCCAACTTTTTTTGAAAAACAAAATCCTATCATAACAAATTGAATAACAGGGCTTAATATTTTTTTTGATGTGAACTTCATTGGCTTTTCATCCAAGTAGTAATCCAAAAGAACAACCCTAGCGTATATAAATCAAACACGATTGATAGAATAACCTTAAACGAGGATCAATTAATTTACAAAGTTATGACTGAAACAAAAAGTAACAATGGATTGAAGGTAATAGCTGGACTACTTGGAGTAGTACTTTTAGGTACCATCATTTATACGGTTAGTCTTTACCAAGACAAAAAGAAAACCACCATGGCTCTTGAGCAAGAGAAAGATTTGGTTGTTGAGGATTTAAACAGCTTGAAGTCTGAGTATGACAAAGCCATTTTGGAAAGCAACGCTACCAATGAGGAATTGGTTGCTGCTAGAGATAACATCGCATAGTAAATCGACTCTGTACAAGCCATGAAATCTGACATCGCTTCCCTATCCAGATACAGAAGACAAGTTAGCGTACTTAAGGCTGAGAGAGAAGAACTTTTAAAGCAAGTTGACTCTTTGACACAATCCAACACTTTGTTGGCTATGGAGCGTGACAGTACTTTCGTTGAGTTGGAAAAACAAACTGTTTTCAACGATTCTTTGGTAGTTCAGAACACACAATTGGCTGACGCTGTTGAAAGAGGTTCTGCCCTTAGCTTGTCTACTTTCTCTGTAGATGCTGTAAAAGAAAGAAAGAATGGTAAATTGGTTTCTACTTCTAGAGCTAAGTCTACTGACAAATTCAAAGTATGCTTTACCGTAGCAGATAATGTAATCGCTGAAGCAGGTGACCGCGAGTTCTTTATTGAAGTATTGGACCCTCAAGGAAACGTTTTGGGTGACAGCTTCTCTAAGTCTAGCGAAGAAGGTGCGAGCATTACCTACAGCAAAGGAACCAATTTCTACTATGAAAACAGTTCTTTGGATGTTTGTGATTACATCAACAAGCCTGCCTCTGAGTTCCAAAAAGGAAACTATATGGTGAACGTTTATGACAACAAGTTGAAATTGTTGGGTACTTCTAAATTCGCTTTAAAATAAGAAGTCCAAAATAATATACACTATCCATTTAACAGAAAAGCCCGCTCATTCAATTGAGCGGGCTTCTCTTTTTTATAAATCCTTATGATTCCGTACTTCCTGGCCGTTAGGTAAGGCAGGGATACGGAATCTATATTTCGAAATGGATTCCTGCTTTGCGCCACCGCTAAGGCTTAGGCGACACGCGGTCGCAGGAATGACAAAACCAGCAAAGCGTTCAATTTATGCTCACTTCAAACTCCCAACCATATCCTCAGGTTTTACCCAAGCGTCGTATTCCTCTGGTGTAACGTAGCCCAGATTTATGGCCTCTTCCCTTAAGGTCGTACCATTTTGGTGTGCGGTATTCGCAATTTCGGCCGCCTTATAATAGCCAATTTTCGTGTTGAGCGCAGTAACCAACATCAAGGAATTGTTCAACAAGGTTTTAATCACTTCATGATTCGGTTCAATCCCCGCTGCACAATTCTCATCAAAACTCACACAAGCATTTCCAATCAATTCAGCAGATTGCAAAATGTTGGCTGCCATCATCGGTTTGAACACATTCAATTCGTAATGACCTTGTGTTCCACCAATGCTAATAGCCACATCATTACCCATGACTTGGGCACAAACCATGGTCAAGGCCTCACATTGGGTTGGGTTGACTTTTCCAGGCATAATGGAACTTCCAGGCTCATTGGCAGGAATGATAATTTCACCAATTCCAGAGCGAGGGCCTGATGCCATCATCCGAATGTCATTGGCAATTTTATTCAAGGAAACGGCTATTTGTTTCAGAGCGCCATGGGTTTCCACAACGGCGTCATGTGCGGCCAAGGCCTCAAATTTGTTAGCGGCCGTTTTAAAAGGTAGTCCAGTGAATTCCGCAATGTATTTTGCGACGAGCACATCATATCCTTTAGGGGTATTTAAGCCGGTTCCTACTGCGGTGCCTCCCAAAGCCATCTCACTAAGGTGGTCCAACGTATTTTCCAAGGCTTTCAGTCCATGGTCCAGTTGCGAAACATAGCCTGAGAATTCTTGTCCTAAAGTCAACGGAGTAGCATCCATCAAGTGGGTTCGCCCAATTTTTACCACTCTTTCGAAGGCTTTAGCCTTTTCGTTCAGCGTATTTCTAAGTTGTTGAACCCCGGGAATAGTGACTTCAACCACCTTTTTATAAGCTGCGATGTGCATTCCCGTGGGAAAGGTATCGTTAGACGATTGACTCTTGTTCACATCATCGTTCGGCTGAATGGTTTTTTCGCCTTCACCAATGGTTTTTCCAGCAATTTCGTGGGCACGATTTGCAAT
>JBCBCH010000190.1:0-5582 GCA_038530835.1 Bacteroidota bacterium
GGGCCGTGGGAGATGACCACGTCGATAGGCCGTAGGTGGAAGCATGGCGACATGTGCAGCCGAGCGGTACTAATTGCCCGTACGCTTGCGCGCGCCCTCGCGCATCCCTTTTTATAACATAACATTCCAATCGTGATTCTTCTTGGACCCAACGCGGTCCGTCCCAACATATGTCATATTAAAGATATTCCTTCCCCAACGCGGAAGGTCCTGAAACAAGTTCAGGATAAAATCTAGGTGGCCATGGCGACGGGGTTCACCCCTTCCCATCCCGAACAGGGAAGTTAAGCCCGTTTGCGCCGATGGTACTGCCACACCAGGTGGGAGAGTAGGTAGCCGCCTCCTTCAAACCCTCCTTAGTCATCAAGACTTCGGAGGGTTTTTTATTTAGTATTATCAAGTTGATTCCCAAAGAAGTACTACATGAAAAACTAAACACTTATTCCCATGCCTTTGGGTTTGTGTTAAGCCTAGTTGGGCTTTTTTACTTCATTCTATTTTACCGGCAAAGTGAAATATTTGTTTCGCTACTGATTTATAGCGGCAGTTTGATACTTCTTTTCTTGGCTTCAACACTCTATCATGCGGTCAAACGTCCGTTGCCAAAAAAACGGTTGCGCATATTGGACCATATCAGTATTTATGTCCTGATTGCAGGGAGCTATACGCCGGTCTGTATAGGGTTACTTTCCGGTTCAAAAGGTACATTACTACTATATATGGTTTGGGGCATTACCTTCTTCGGAATTATCTTGAAATTGTTCTTCACGGGTAAATTCGAGACACTTTCTCTTCTCCTTTATGGAATAATGGGTTGGTTGATTGTTTTGGATATCACACATCTCATAGAACAACTCCCCGAGGGTGGGCTGCTATTTTTGGGACTTGGCGGTGCGTTTTATACGCTGGGTATCTTTTTCTATGCTATGCGCCGTATCCCATACAATCACTTTATTTGGCATCTTTTTGTACTAGGTGGAGCACTATGTCATTGGATATTTATCTTAAATCAAATCGTGATTCGGTTTTCATAATCCTAACGTAGCCATAAAGTTGTATTTACGCTAGTGCAATAAATGCTTAAAGGACTCATAATCGGTCGATAACATTACGGGTTGTTTCACAAGATAATTTTGTGTAAAACTTCGGTATCATGAAAATCATCCTTTCACGATTATCACCCTTCTTCCTTATTTTGCTTCTCCTATTACCCTTCATTTTTTTGGAAAAGGGGACATTGGTTCTGTATCTCAATCAGTTTAGAACTTCATTTTGGGACAACTTTTTCATTAATGCAAGTATTTTGGGAAATGCTATTTGTGTCCCTTTTGCCATGCTGTTGGTTTTACGATTTCGGATGAAATGGGTGGCAATCTTTGTGCTTTCTTTTTTGGTACAGATAATTCTCGTGTTGCTATTCAAAAAGGGTTTTTATGCTGGAGCCTTGCGACCTTACTTGTATTTTAAGCACCTGGGCATGGGAGATATGCTTACCCTAATTGAAGGTGTAAAGATTCGCTACGTGAATACCTTTCCGTCAGGTCATACAGCAACTATCTTCTTTTTGACTTCTTTTTTTGCCTTGCTTTCTCGAAATAAGACCGCCAGCTGGGTCTTATTGGGTTTGGGATTGATTGTTGGGCTATCTCGGGTCTATCTCATCCAACATTTCTTTATCGACGTATATTTTGGAATCCTTTTCGGCACGCTCTCTTCTGTTGTTGGGTATTACCTCATTAAAAAGAATCCCAAAAAGTGGCATGCAGTACGATTGACCATTGACTTTAAGGGGGTTCAAAAGAGCACTGGTGACATGATTCGTCAAATTTTTAACATCTAAAGCCATTAAGGCCCAACTCCACTATGCAAAGTTTCTTTAAGAAAGAATCCCTTTGGGTTTTTGTTTTTGCATTTGTGCTTTGCATCGCGTTTTCTGGCTCTTATCCCATTTATATTTTGGATGAGTCCCGAAACGCTGCTGCTGCATTTGAAATGTTGGTTCGAAATGACTGGATTGTACCTACATTCAATAACCAACTCCGAACTGATAAGCCGCCGCTTCATTATTTTTTTATGATGCTTGGGTATAAACTCTTTGGGTTGAATGCCTTAGGGGCGCGGTTTTTTTCAGGTCTTTTTGGAGCCCTTCTGTTTCTGGTGACTTTCCAAAATGTAAAAAAACATTTAGGCTCAACTGTTTCGCTGATTACTGTTTTGGTTCTTGGAGCTTCCGTCTTTTTTGTACAGGAATTTCATTTGGCGGTTCCTGACCCATATCTCATTTTTTTCATGGTTACTGGTCTATTTTGCTTGTTCAATCAGTACAAAACCCCAAACGCCAAATGGTTTTTAAGCGCATATTTGTCGTTAGGATTGGGCGTTTTGGCAAAAGGACCTATCGCCATTTTACTTCCTGGATTGATTGTTCTGATTTTTCTCTTGCTCAATCGTTCCTTCAATCTAAGAATGATTAAACGCCTAAATCCTTTCGTAGGTTTGTTCATAGTATTCCTAGTAGCTGGGCCATGGTATGTCTTGGTTCACAACGCTACTGAAGGCGCATGGACCCAAGGTTTCTTTTTCGACCATAATATGTCTAGATTTTCAAGTGAAAAGGAAGGGCATGGCGGACTTTTCTTGCTCACATTTGCCTATGTGCTTTTGGGTCTATTGCCATTTTCGGTTTTTTTCATCCAAGCCATGGTTCAAGGTTGGAAATCCCGGAAAACCAACGACTTTATATTCTTTTCAGTTGTAGCGGTCGCAGCAACATTGGTTTTTTTTAGTGTTGCTTCTACCAAGCTCCCGAACTACCCAATGCCATGTTACCCTTTTCTGGCCATTTTGATTGCCTTTTATTTGAATCGCATCCGTCAAGGTCATTCCGCCAAGTCGACCTATTGGAGTATTGGGTTTTTATTGCTGGTCTCTTTGGCTTTGCCAATAGGAGGGTATTTCGCCCTCGCTAATGAAGCGTCTTTAAGTGAGCACCGTTACCTTGCCCTTTGGCTAACCATCACTTTTGTTGTTGGTGTTTGTTCTTTGATTCTCTACCAAAAGAAAGAATCAAAAGCGGCTTTTGTCACGCTAAGTTTAGGATGGATGGTCTTGGGTATTGGACTTTTTGGTTTTGTGTATCCTAGACTTACGTCAAGCAGCCCGGTTTCGGTAGCACGGAATTTAATTCAAGAAGATGCTCATGTGGTTGTTTATAAAAGATTTGACAGTGCTTTTGTCATCAACTTCCAACGAACGTACCCGGTGCTTCAGACGCATCAAGAACTACAGGACTTTTTGGAAACCCATCCAACTGCCTTGGTTTTGACCAACACACGACATCCCGATGACTTAAAAGTGTTGGAAGATTTAATACTGCTGTTGGAACAGAAAGCCCTGTTCGAAAATCATGTCACTCGAATTTACAAAAAGTAGGCCATCACTATTCCTAGTACAATGACCAGAAGCTTTTGGAGGTTGAAAGCATGTTTTTGCGCGCTTTCAAATAAAATTATAGTGGAAATATGCAGGAACACCCCGATGGAAATGGCCAATAAGGGTTGTCCGTAGTTGGCAATCAAAGTGGTATTGGTCACCAGCAAGGTACCCAATGGAGTCATTAGGGAAAAAACCGCGATAAAAGTCAATCGCGAGAACATTTTTAGCGATGAATTGAGCAAAAACATGCTCAATATAATGGCTACCGGTAATTTATGGACAATAATCCCATAGATGATTGAATTGTCTTCATGAATGGGAATACCCTCCACCAAAGCATGCAAACTCAGACTAATCAAAAGCATTACTGGAAAGGAACCACTTTTCAGTGAATCGTGCACATGACCGTGTTCGGCACCTCTGGAAAAGAACTCCAGAAAAATCTGAAGCAAAATTCCAATTAGGATAAAAAGACTCATCTCCTTATGCTCCTCAACTTGATAGACTTCTGGGAGCAACTCAAAAAAGGTCAAAGCCAACAAAAAGGCACCGCTAAAGGCGAGCAGCAGTTTAGTATGTTCTACTTTTTTAGGTCGAAGAAGAACTGCAATAGCAAAACCCATCCAAACGCTCAGAATAGGCAATAACAAAAGATATGTCGTGGTTAGGTGCATGTTGGAAACAAGGCAGCAAAAATAATTTATTTTTGCGGAAAGTAACGGGCAGATATCATGGCGGGAAACTTTCGTATGTTGGCGAAAACGCAATTCGGGATGGAGCAAATTTTGGCGAACGAGTTGCGAAATCTGGGAGCAGGTGACATTAAGATGGGCGTGCGTAATGTTTCCTTTGACGGAGATTTGGGTTTTTTGTACAAAGCCAACCTTTGCCTACGTACTGCTCTGAAAATTCTAAGGCCTTTGAACCGTTTTAAAGTGTTTCATGAAAAAGACCTTTACCATAACGTTTTTCGAATGGATTGGGCGAAATACTTTGATGCGGACTGTTCCATTGCCGTGGATACCACCATGCATTCCAAGGTTTTCAATAATTCCATGTTCGTATCCCAAAAAGTAAAAGATGGCGTTGTAGACAAGTTTCGCCGAACTGCAGGACGTCGACCATCGGTAGATTCCCAAAACCCTGATGTGCGTATCAATGTGCATTTGTATGAGGAAAACTGCACCATTTCGTTGGACAGCTCTGGGAACTCACTACACCAAAGAGGGTACCGCATTGAAACGAATTTAGCGCCGATTAACGAAGTACTGGCTGCTGGGATGCTCCTGTTGAGTGGATGGGATGGCCGTTCGGACTTTTATGACCCTATGTGTGGTAGTGGAACCCTGTTGATTGAGGCTGCTATGATTGCCTGTAATATTCCGGCAAACATCAATCGTGAAGTGTACTGTTTCCAAAAGTGGGTCGATTTTGATGAAGTTTTGTTTGATAAAATCAAAACGGCAAGCCTAAATAAGATACGTCCGTTTACACATAAAATTATGGGTACGGATAAAGCGCCCTCCGCAGTGCGTAAAGCCACTGAAAACGTAGCCCATGCCAATCTTTCTGAATTCATCACTATAGAACGAAAGGATTTTTTTAGGAGCGAACCTCCTATTTCAGGGTCAAAAATGGTTTTCAATCCGCCGTATGGCGAGCGATTGACCATTGATGCTCCAGAATTTTACAAGAAAATAGGAGACACCTTAAAATCAAGCTATGCTGGTAGTGATGTGTGGTTTTTATCCTCCAATCTGGAAGCGCTGAAGTTTGTAGGACTTCGCCCCTCGAAAAAAGTGAAACTCTTTAATGGTAAATTGGAATCGCGCCTACTACAATATGAAATTTTCAGCGGCGACATGAGTTCCCATAAACGTAAAAAACATGAAACCAAAGCATAAAGCCCTTCTTTTCAACTTTTTGGGTTTCGTTTTCCTCTTCGTCCCGATACGAATACTGCTGGGGTACTTTTTGCCCATCAACCGCATTTTTTTGGCAGTTACTTCCGCAATCATAGCCAATATATTGGCCCCAAAATTTGGCGCTATACAAACGGATGAAGGTGAAAAGATAATGATGAAATGGATTTTCATCAAAGGGATACGGGAAATTTGAGAATTATTCTTGAAGTTCAGAATCATCTG
>JBCBCH010000191.1:0-5582 GCA_038530835.1 Bacteroidota bacterium
ATGAAGTATCCAGACGTATTTCAGTTCCCCAATCAAATCATCGTGACCTTCAAAAAACCTATTCCAGAATTGGTTCGCAAATATCAATTGGCCACACAAGGTGATATCGCTCATGTTGTGGTCATGCAGCACATTACCCCTTCACGAATTGATGGGTTTTGTGCGGATTTACAAAAATCTGGGTTCTAAAAACGCTCTAGGGGGCTATTCTTTTTCGGGCATGGACCAAGTATGGCAAAGGATTTTCCAGCTGCCTATTTCCTTAATCCAGGTCACAGCGTACTTTCCTTTTCCCACTATTTTTTGACCGCCCAGGGCAACATCCTTGAAAACACCGACTTCAAAAGCCAACTCCTCTTGGATGTATCGTTGATTAGGTTCAAAAAATACGTCGACCTTACCCAAACCGCCACGCATAAAATCCAGTATTTTGGCATTCCCGTGTACACTTGGTTTATTGGGTGGAAAAATATAGGCCGCTTCTGCGTAGATGCTTTTGAGTTTAGTACTGTCGGCTTGATGCCATGCTTCGGTCCAAACTTGCATGGAAGGTTGCTGCGCTGCTAGTTTTGTGATCAACATGAATAAAGAGATAAATGGTATTGTTCTCATGTTCGTTCGGATTGTAGATAAGCGAAACCTGCTGTCGTACCCCCTCCGCCAAGGGCAATCGTGATATTCAAATGGGCCATCGCTTCCAAATGTCTAGCATTATTTAACCCTTTAATGGCCACACTATGAAAACCTGCTTCTCGTGAGAGTTGTTCAACAATCTCCAATGCTTCCAAATCGTCGGAAGCAATAAAACAAGTTAATTTCTGCCCACTAATCTTTTGCTTTTCAGGGTGCATTACATCAGCAAAAATGGTATTGAATGCTTTGACCACCTTGCTTTTTGGCACTAACCGAGATGCTTGTTCAGCGCCGCTATCTTCTCCCAAAAAAATAGGCGACCAATCCTTAAGATGTATGGCGTTGGTGATATCGATAACAATTTTTCCGGCCAAAGCTTCAGCATTATCGGTCAAAACTTCTTTCATCGCTTCAAAGGGAATGGCAAAACAAACCACCGTTCCATAATCACAGACTTCAGGAATACTTAACTGCCCTTCTTTTGGGTTTGGAGTAGCATATTTCACCTCATGTCCAGCAGCACTAAACAGCGTTCCCAAATTTGAAGCTACATTTCCCGCTCCTACAAAGCCAATTTTCATACTGCTATAAAGATTTAGTTTGTTTCCACAAATTTGTATACTTGCTATTTTACTACCAAGCGGTAGGTTACTAACAATTTAGTAAGTATGAGAAAAATAACTTCTTCCAACTTTCAAAACGAGAAATTTTTAGAGTATCAATGCCCTTTTATGACCACCTTGCATTTTATAGGAAAACGATGGAAACCGGCAGTCATTTGGAAAATCAAGGAAGGTGAAATACGATTCAAACTCTTGAAAAAGGTACTTCCAGGCATTAGTGACAAGATGTTGTCGGAAACCATCAGCGAGCTAGAGGCAGATGGTATTCTTCAGAAAACAATCTTTGAAGAGGTGCCGCTTCGTGTAGAATATAATCTGACCGAATTTGGTCGAGAACTGCTTCCTGTTTTGGAAGCCATGGACAACTGGGGGACAAAAACCTTGGAAAAAATTCAAAAAGGTTAGCTTAAGGGTACACAAATGACGCTTTCACTCGTTCTTTAAATATGTCAGAAGTATTAATGCTTATCCTATTCCTACTGCCTGCATTGCTGAGCATCGCTTTGTGCTCTCTAAAGGATACCAACAAAACCAGAGGTGTTCTGCTCAACGTTTTTTTGGTGCTGAACGCATTACTCTACATCAGTCCCTTACTCTATGCGTATTTGGCTACCCCTTCAGGTGGAAACATGTGGAGCGAGAATGGCCCTGGTGCAGCACTTTGGCTGTACTTCATTATCCTGCCGATTAGCGGTTTGGTCTTTTTGGTGTTATTGATTTTGAAGCTGATCTTTCGAAGAAAATCCAAAAGCGAGAAACCAAACGCTACTTAATCATCCGAAGATTGATGACCTCTTGCTCCGTAAGGTTACGCCAGTGTCCACGAGGCAAATCCTTTTTGGTAAGTCCCGCAAAAATCACGCGGTCCAGTTTTATCACATGATATCCCAAAGATTCGAAAATTCGGCGTACAATTCGGTTGCGACCGCTGTGAATTTCAATCCCCACCTCTTTTTTGGGTGCTCCTTGAATGAAACTTACCGCGTCTACCTGAACCGGGCCGTCTTCCAACTCCAATCCCTCTTCTATTTTACGCAAATCCGCCAAACTAAGGTTTTTGTCCAAAGAGACTTGATAGATTTTGCGCACCCCATGCTTTGGATGGGTAAGCTTTTTGGTCAAATCCCCATCATTGGTGAACAACAAAAGCCCTGTGGTATTACGGTCGAGGCGACCTACAGGCAACAAACGTGCTTTGGACGCGCCTGAAACCAATTCCATTACCGTGCGACGCCCTTTCTCATCACTTGTGGTAGTGATAAAATTCTTGGGTTTGTTTAAAAGGATGTATTCCTTTTTCTCAGGATTGAGTTTTCGGCCATCAAAACGCACATCATCCGAGCGTTTCACTTTATAGCCCATTTCGGTAATTACTTTTCCGTTTACCGTCACATTGCCCGCGGCGATATAAGTATCCGCCTCTCGACGGGAACAAATTCCCGCATTAGCGATGTACCGATTTAACCGAATTTCATCTGGATTACCGGTTTTCGGTTTGGGTTGTGATCTCTTGTTCTGGGAATAGGGTTTTCTGGAAGTGTTTTTGGAAGGCCTACGCCCGCCACGATAGTCTGATTTCGCCATCAGTCATTGAATTTTCGGCAAAGGTAGGCTTTTTAAAACCATATTTTGCTTAAAATGATTTAGTTGGTCTTCATTTTGATTTCCTAAAGAATTCACGAACTTACCCCTAGCTAGAATTCAAGGACAACTGAATCATTACGCTGCCAAAACTTTTTAATTCGATACCTGTGATGAAAACTCTTTTAACCTTACTGTTCGTTCCCGTGTCTTTGCTCGTTTACCCCCCTCTGTTCGCGCAAGACGAGGTTTTCGTCAAAGAGTATCTGGAACGTTTGGAAAACTCCCAAAAACACCTATTGTTGGTAGCTGAAATGATGCCCGAAGAGCAATATGACTTCAAACCCACACCAGAATCATTGAGTTTTGCCGAGCAGCTAATGCATATTGGTTGGGCCATGGATTGGCATAGCCAATCATTGATGGGGGGTCGCAAAGCGCGCAACTGGGAAACCGATACCGAACTCAAAGTGGACCAAAAAAACAAAAAGGAAATGATGGAAACGTTAGATAAAACCTTCAACACGACCATTGCTTTCATCAAGGATTTTGACCTTACCCAACTCAATGAAACCTTGGATTATTTTGGCTTGACTCGCACCAAACGCCAGATTTTATTGCTATTAACAGACCATATTACACATCACCGTTCGCAGATGTTGGTGTATATGCGTTTAAAAGGTATTAAACCGCCAAGGTATGTGTTGTATCAATAATTCAATGCGCTGATATCGACACTCGCTATAAAATGCATGAATATCAAATCACCAAAGATGAGCTAACCTATTTGGCAGAACGCGTAAACGAATTGAAAAGGTTGGCGGAGGTGATTTGTGGGGAGAAGATTGGGGAGATAGGAAAACACATATAAAAAAATTTGGAATAGGATGAATTGGATAAAGAATAGACTTAAGCCCAAAGACAAGCCTTTTTACGACAAATCGGCCTGTGAGGCTTTTTTTGGACTTTATGAGTCCCCAAGTATCGAAGAGAACATAAAGATATACAGAGTTCTTCGAGAAATCAGACATAAGGGAAGGGATTTATGCTCAATTGATTACAATTTGAAATACACGTATCAATTTAGAAATGGAAACGTTAGAGAAATTGATTTAAAAAAAACCGGGAGACGAAAAAGTGCAAGGAAATTGTTTGAGAGAATGGAAGCAAATATTGACGAAATAAAAAAATTTAGTTCCAGTTTTGAGTCAATAGCAAAAGATGACATTGTTCTCTATACCTACTTAACCAGTTTAGGGACATATCAAGATGCATATGAACTTAACAAGCCTCTCAAAAAAGGGATAAGCGCGTATGTAGCAACAACTTTTTGGAATTATGTTGATTTGGTTGACCCCAATAGACAAAAAAGGATACTCAAAGTATTAAAAATATAAGCTCCATTTAAAGAATATTGAACTTTAGTCTTTTTTAAAACACAAATCTTTGCCAATAGATAGCCCATATGTTCTGGAACCGCAAGAAAAAACTGCCCATTACCGAAGCTGACCAGATTTGGGTTGAGGACTCCCTGGAATGGTTGCGCACCGAACTCAGTGAGGAACTTTTTATGAAAATCAAAACGGTGACCCCTACCTCTGAATTTTATGACCGAACTTTTGATGGTACCGAGGATGACGCCCGATTTATTCTTGAGATAACGAAGGAGCTCATGGGTCTCAAAAAGACAAGAGTAAAATTGCGTTTCTTTTCAGATTCTCCAATTGAAATGGCCGATGGAACGGTATTAACCACTCCTGCCGATATCGAAGGCAAGTGGAATAGTGCGGCCGGAACCTTTGAACAAAAAAGAGGCGAAACCATCATTTCCATAGAAAGACAGCAATTGAAAAATCCAATTTCGTTGATAGCGACCATCGCGCATGAACTAGCACATGAAATTTTATTGGGGCAAAATCGAATAGACGAGAATGATGAGTATTTAACCGACCTTACTGCAATCGCCTATGGCTTCGGTATTTTTATTGGTAACTCTCGGTTTGAGTTTTCAGCATCAGGATTTGGATGGCAATCCAGTGGTCAGGGTTATCTGCCAGAACAGATAATCGCTTATGCCATGGCTTGGCTTTCCAAAAAAAGGAATGAAAAGTCGGATTACACCCAGTTTTTGGACAAATCGTTAAAAAAATACTTTGACCAAAGTTCTGCTTGGCTAGCAGAAAATTAAATACCCTAGATTCGCCTAAATCTAAAAACTGCCTCCCTCCCAACAAAAGGTTAAACCCAAACTATAATCCTAGCAAAGGGTTTATCTTCCGCTGTCGTTACAACACAATCGAGCAGCAATCAAAAACATGAAAACGCATTTCCTTTCCCTATTGGGGCTGGCCGTGATGGCATCTGCTTGCCAAACCCAAAAAGAACCCGCTCCTGAAAAAACACCCGAAACGGTTGAAACCAAGGCGCCAAAAGCCTATGAAATTCCAAGGACTGAGGTCATTCCTATCAAAGATTCCAAATCGGGAGGGCAATACGAACTGTACGTAAAGTTGCCCGAAAACTATTCTGAACATAAAGATTCCATACATCCGGTCATTTACTTTACCGATGCGATTTGGCATATGGATATTTTGTCTGCTTCGACCGAATACCTGATGGAAGATGCCGTTTTGGTTGGTATTTCTTGGCAAACCGATATGTCCGAAACGCTGTTGGAAGAGGTCGGCCCCCAAGTAAGTCGGTATCGTGATTATTCCGTGGTTCCCTCCAAAAATGAAGAACACC
>JBCBCH010000192.1:0-5565 GCA_038530835.1 Bacteroidota bacterium
CGCGTTCACGGTAACGTCTATCTGCGCACGCGGTCCTTCACAACCACTGGCATTGGTCTGGCTTACATAATACGATGTTGTTCCCGCTGAAGCGGTAGATGGGGTCGGTGCAGTGGCGCTTCCCGTTCCACCTGTGGCCACGGTATACCACAACAGGTTTGTACCGGTGGCGGTCAAGGCCGAGGCCGTATCATTTTGGCAGTAGGTGACGGGAGAAGAGACCGTAGGTGCAGCTGGACGAGAATTTACGGTTACGTCAATCTGAGCTCTAGGCCCTTCACAACCATTGGCGTTTGTTTGGCTTACATAGTACGATGTTGTTCCCGCTGAAGCGGTAGACGGGGTTGGTGCCGTAGCACTTCCGGTTCCACCGATGGCCACCGTATACCACAACAGATTTGTTCCAGTGGCGGTAAGTTGAGAAGCTGTGTCTCCAGTACAATATGTAACTGGACTTGTTACTCCGGGTGCATTGGGCAGGGCAGTAACGACCACATCGATTTGACTTCTTGGTCCTTCACAGCCGCTTCCGTTGGTTTGGCTAACCCAATAGGAGGTGGTTCCTGCAGAAGCACTGGATGGTGTTGGCGCGGTGGCACTTCCGGTTCCACCAGTAGCTACGGTATACCACAACAAGTTGCTGCCCGTTGCGGATAATTGCGATGTTGCATCTCCAACACAGTAATTTACCGGAGTGGTTACCCCTGGTCCAGTAGGGAGACCGTTTACAGTAATTTCAACTTCGTTTGAAATAGCATCCGAGCAACTTGCACTAGCACTAGAGGCTACCAAACGATAGCGGTTCCCGGTAAGGGATACATCTGCTGGATTAACTGTCAATGCAGCGGTGGTAACGTTGGAGTAAGGAGCAGTGTTGGTCAAATCGGTAAAAGCGCCTCCAGTAGAAATTTGCCATTGTAGGTTGGGCGCGTTGGAAACAGTTGCTGTAAACGTAACACTTTGTGCGTCGCAAATTACAGCGTTAGAGGGCTGAGATGTAATTTGAGGGGCATCTGCCACAATAATACGGAGTCTTCTTCTAGGGCTTTCACAGTTCGCAGGTGAAGTGGTTTGGGTTGCCCAATAATTTGTGGTACCTGCAGTTGCTGTGTTTGGAACAGTACTTCCAGCCACGACATTTCCACCTGAGGCAGCATCGTACCAGGTCAAGGGATTCCCAGAATTATTATAACTATCAAGGTTGCTTGCAATATCTCCTACACAAAGTCTATCTGTCGTCACTGTAAGTGCAGGTGCTGTCGGAAAATCATATACATCGACAACAATCTCTGCTCTTGGCCCTTCACACCCCGTTGTATTACTGGTTTGGCTCACCCAATAGGAGGTGGAGCCCGAAGCACTAGTATCAGGAGTTGGTGCCGTAGCACTTGCGGTGCCTCCGGTTGCAACGGTATACCAGTTCAACACATGGTCAGCATCAGGAGTTGCAGTTAGGGCCGAAGGAGTATCATTAAGACAGTAACTTACGGGTGATGGCGCGCTAGGCACTGAGGGTAGGGGGACTTGAAACAATGTAACGGTGAGGCGAGAAGTGCTCGAGCAACCTGCTGCGTTGACAGTCTCCACAAAGTACGTTCTAACTATATCAGCAGTGGCTGGAGGAGTGTAGGAAGTAGTGTTGGATGCTACAGTACTTCCAAGAGAATCATACCAATTTGCCGTTTCACCGGGTCCAACGGAAACTGTTAATGTTGGAGGGGGATCCCCAAAACAATAGGCGTAGTTGGTTTGTCCAGTGGGAGGTGTTAAACTGTTTACCACGGTAATTGTGAAAGATTGGGTAAATTCATTCCCCGCCGCATCTTCAACCTCGTAGGTAATGGTGGTTACCCCAACGTCAAACTCATCCCCGCTATTTTTTCCAGTACCGTCTTTTCGTTGTCTGAACAGGAATGCCAAATCACATGTTGGGTCGTTCACATTGGTTACTATAGTGCCAGGAAGAAGCAAATCGTCAAGAAATACTTGCTGGGTCATGCTAGGAAAAAAGTCATCTGATTCATAGCGAATGCGAATCTTTCGGTTTCCGGAAAAGGTGATAGGCAAGTTTTCCTGTTGAACAGCGGTTGTAGTGTAGTCTTCTGTGAAAAAATTAGCAATAACAACGTTATCATCGTTGTCAAGAATATCTACAATTATTCTAGCTCCATTTCCTGCTAGTGAAATACTGTGGGAGAACGAAATTTCTCCATCGCCTGTAAAATATAGTGTTGGTGTTACCAGTGAACCGGAAAAAATATCTATTTGGGATAACTCACTAGTTGTAAAATTCCTATTTCCATTAATAGGACCTGAATTGACAATAGAACTCCTATCAAAGACATAACATTGCTGAATTAAAGCCTCGAAATCCTGTAATACCGGTGCTGAGCCCTCACCTGCGGGACAGTTATCCGTCACACCTGGGGCGCTCCAAGAATGTGTTGCAGTACAGGTTAAAGGGTCTGCATTAAGGATTACATCAGATGGAAACGAAGTAAAAGAAGGATTTTCATTATCCACTACAACAACATTAAAACTACAAAGGGTAACATTTCCTCCTGCATCTTCAGCGCGATATACCACTGCAGTTGTTCCCGGTAAAAAGGAATCACCTGAAGAATAGTTGCTCGTAACCGAAACGGCATCCGGAGAAGCTGTTGGGGGTGTCCAAGTTACCGTAGCTTCACAAACGCCAGGGGTATAGCTTACCACTATATCCGTTGGGGGACATCCAGAAAATGTCGGTGGCAAATCTTCTGACAAGTCAATATTCGATGAGGCAGGGGTTCTGTCTTTAGCATCGACGGAAGCATTCGCATTAAGACTTATAGCAAAACAAAGGCACAGCCAAAGCAGGCTTTTGTTAAAAAGTAGAGTAGTAGAGGTTGGTTTCATTGTCTTTTCTGATTATCAGATATGACAAACCCATTAGGTTTTCATTCTGTTTATCAGAACGCAAGCTATATGCACATCATATCAGCGATTTAACAATTGTTGTTTACGAAGAGAAAAATGTTGTGAAAACCGAAAAAGAAGAGGGGAGATTTTTAAAACGTTGATTCTCAATGGGTCCAAAATGGATGAAAACACCAAAAAGCAGGACAATGGGAAGGCCCCAACATTAAACAAAAAGAAAAGAGAAAATAAAGAAAGTAATTCAGAAGGAAAACAAGCTTACTCGCCGTTGTTTTGCTCAAGTTTATCATCCTCTTTGGAGGCATCCTTGAACTCTTTGATTCCACTTCCAAGACCTCGCATCAATTCTGGTATTTTTTTACCGCCAAAAAGCAATAACACTACTACCACAATGAGAACAATTTGCCAAGGTCCTAACATTCCCAAGAAAATATTCAAGCCGGTCATACTGAAGATTTAAAAGATAAAGGTACTAAAAGTACCAGAGGTTTACTAACCCACAACGCTTTTTGATTTATTTAATTGCTCTGATTTGGAATCTCCCGAGGATATTGTAAAAAGCTTAACAGCTTAATGAAAATCAAGAATTATATTTGTTTTTATGGCAAAGAAGGGAAAAAAGAGAAAAGAACTCAAGCGGAAGCTGCTGCACAAGTATCGTTTGGTGATTCTGAATGAAAACACTTTTGAGGAAAAAATATCTTTTAAACTAAATCGCCTTAACGTATTTGTAACGGGGACCCTTTTCATTATTGTACTGATTGGTTTAACCACTCTTATCATCGCATTTAGTCCTCTACGAGAATACATCCCAGGGTACTCTTCGACCCGCTTAAAAAGGCAGGCTACGGAGCTGACATACAAAACAGATTCTTTGGTTACCGTATTGGATTATACCAACAGGTATTTGGATAACGTTAGGCTCGTACTCAAAGGAGATATTGAAAATACCGAGGTTAATAGGGATTCTCTTTTCGAACGCTACAAATTGGACCCTTCCACAGTAGATTTGACTCCTATTCGCGAAGACTTACTATTGCGTGAAGAAGTGGAATTGGAGGACAAATACAATCTCTTTGAGCAAAGTGTCCAAGCTTCGGAGACGCTCCTATTTGCGCCATTAAAGGGAAGCATTTCCCAAGAATTCAATGTAAAAGACAAGCATTATGCCGTAGATATTGTGGCTCCAAGAAGTACAGCGGTGAAATCTATTTCAAATGGAACGGTCTTGTTCGCGGAGTGGACTTCGCAAACGGGTTATGTGATTATTATCAAACATCAAAACGACCTGACTTCTGTTTACAAGCACAATGGCGCACTGACCAAATCCCAAGGAGATTTTGTTCGAGCGGGAGAGGTGATTGCGGAGGTTGGCAATACGGGTGAACTTACCACGGGTCCTCATTTGCATTTTGAGTTATGGCAAAGTGGAAAAGCGGTAAACCCTCTGAATTATATTGATTTTGAATAATGGCACTTAAACGAATTGCTGCCAAGGTTTTTGCAAAAATCATAGCAAAAAAAACCAAAAAGTGGGTTGATGACCCGATAAACACTCAAGAAAGAGTTTTTCGGTCGTTGTTAAAAACTGCCGAAAACACCCAGTTTGGAAAGGACCATGATTTCAAGAACATAACAAATTACGAAGCTTGTGCTCAAAAGGTTCCCATTAGAGACTATGAACAGCTAAAATCCTATGTAGAGCAAATCATCAGTGGTAGCTCTGATGTTCTTTGGCCTGGTAAACCCATTTATTTTGCGAAAACATCTGGAACCACGTCAGGGGCAAAATACATACCCATTACCAAGCCCTCCATTCGAAACCAGGTAAATGCGTCTCGAAATGCCATTTTAAGTTATATCCATGAAACGGGGAATGCAGATTTTGTAACCGGCAAAATGATTTTTCTGCAAGGCAGTCCCATCCTAGAACAAAAAGGAGGGATTCCTCTAGGGAGGCTTTCAGGAATTTCTGCACACTACGTCCCAAACTATCTTCAAAAGAACCGTTTGCCGAGCTGGGAAACGAACTGCATCGAAGATTGGGAAACCAAGGTAAACGCGGTCATTGAAGAGACCAAGGATGAAAATATGACGGTTATTGCCGGCATTCCGTCATGGGTGCAGATGTATTTTGAAAAACTAAATGCAGAGACCGGGAAAGAAGTTGGGGATTTGTTTGAGAACTTTCAATTGTTCATTTATGGAGGGGTGAATTACGGACCGTATCGCGCGAAGTTTGAAAACCTTATCGGTAGAAAAGTGGATAGTATTGAACTTTTCCCAGCTAGTGAAGGGTTTTTTGCTTACCAAGATTCGCAAACCGAAGAAGGGATGCTTTTGCTTTTGGATGCCGGAATTTTTTATGAATTCGTCAAAGCAGAGAACTTTTTTGATGAGAATCCGGAGAGACTGACCATTGAACAAGTGGAGATTGGCGTAGACTATGCATTAATCATTTCAACTGATGCGGGATTATGGGCCTATAATATTGGCGATACCGTTCGGTTTGTTTCTGTAAATCCTTACCGTGTGGTAGTTTCAGGACGAATCAAACACTTTATTTCGGCCTTTGGAGAACACGTTATCGCCAAAGAAGTTGAAGAGGCGATGAAATACGCTCTTGAAAAATCAGGTGCTTCGGTA
>JBCBCH010000193.1:0-5552 GCA_038530835.1 Bacteroidota bacterium
CAAGAAGAAAAAGGGATTCCTAAAGGAATCCCTTTTTCTTCTTGATAATTTGTTACGATAGCTTCGGCAAGGTTGAGGGTTCCATCCGGATGCTGGTTATATTGAATTCGAAATACCCCTCTGACCCCCGTGTGCACCCAAAATTCGCCAGGCCTAGCTTGGACAAAATGCTCTGCATCTCCAAAAATACCATTGAGATGCTCCAAAACGTTCCACTTTCCATCCACCCGCTTCACCTGAAAAATCCCGGTTTCGAACAAAACAGCCATTGAAGAAGCATCCTCTTTAAGCGGTAGTATCTCAAGCGTAATTCCCTTGGAACCGGTTTTTGAGTCGTCAATGACAGCAATTTTTCCTGAACTATCCATGGCATAAAGCTCATCCCGACTTGTGGCAATAATCAACTGGTTTTGAACGACTTTCAGGTCTTTGATTAAGGCGGTAATTTCGTGAACGTATTCGAAACCAGTATCAGTCAATACCTTTAAACCCGTTGAAGTGCCCGCATAAAGTTTCCCTTGGAATCGTTGAATAGCGAAAACAGTACCATCCAACCCAAGGTTTTCACCGTAAAACCGAAGGGGGGAGGTCATCTCCATTCGTGAAACGCCCGAATTCAACGCAAACCAGATGGATCCTTCTTTGTCTTCATATAGATTCCTGACTAGCTCATTGCTGAAACCATTATCCTTTTTAAAATGGTAGAGTAACTTGCCCTGCTCATTTAAGACCACCACACCGCCTTTCTTTCGCATAGTGAAGACCAAAAGACCTTCTTTTGTTTTCATCCCATTGTCTACTCCAAATTCTGTAAGGATTTCGGAAGCTTCATGATTGAAAGTCTCTAAACGCTCCCCATCGAAGATTTTTAAAGTATCCGTTTGTTCCACAAGCCAACCTTGTCCGGTGGGAATAAAAAACTCCATTCCTACCCATTTAAGGTTTTCACCGTTGGGAATAAGTTCGAACTCATCTTTTTCATTTAGGCGGTGAAAACCCTTTTTGGGGACGTCAATATGGATTTGATTGTTGACCTTTAGCAGCTTCCAGACATTGTTCTCTAAGAAGGGCCATAACCTTGATTGCCCATCTTTTGAGATGCGAAGCACAAAAGTGTCTGTTTGAAAGAATACAGCATCTTCATGCACCTTGGTAGTCCAAACACGGTCAAAGCTTTTAAGACTGTCTGGTACATGATGTGCCAAAGAAGTAAAAGCATAGGTGCCCTGGATTTTTTCAAAATACCCCAATTCATCATTCCCTCCTGCATAAACTCTACCATGACCAGAATCCAAAGAGCGAAGATGTCTTTGGTTGGGAACAGGATTAAGTTGCCAATTTTCGCCATCAAAACTAAGTAGCCCTTCATTGGCAAAATGCATCGTTCCTGTTGAATCTTGCGTAATTGCCCAATTTTGGCGATGCCCTTGATACTCAATAGGTTTATATACCCTATAGTAGGGCATCCCCTCTTGTTGGCCTCTCAGCAGAAAGGTCCAGATAAAAAAGAAAAGAAAAACCTTGAGTTTCATATAGGCATCCCTTGATGGAACAAGAAAAAGATAGGGGCCTAGGAAATTTAATCAGGTTTTGTTAAGGTCTATGTTAAGAGAAGGTTATGTTTTACCGCAGCAAGAAGACCAATGCCCCTAAAGCGGTGACCAATAAGATAAATCGTTTGTAGTTCTTTTCGTTGATTCGTTTTACCAGGGCCAATCCTGAAAAAAGCCCCAAAACCATTATCGGAAACAACTTTAGGTCAATCCACAAAGTTTCAACAGATATGGTTTTCCAGACCCAAATATGAAAAGGCAGTTTGAAAAAGTTGGTAATGAAAAACAACCAAGCAGCCGTCCCAACAAATTCATTTTTTGGGAGGCGCAAAGCAAAGAAGTAAATATTGGTCATCGCCCCGGCCAAATTTCCCATCATGGTACATACTCCGGCTAGAATGCCCAGTCCACCAGTAAAAGACCAATGGGTAGGAACATTTTTGTTCTTTTTTTGGTCCCACCATATCAAAATGCCCAAGCTCAAAAGAATCACCGAGACCATTACCGGTTTAAAAACTGATTCGGGCATATCCTTTCCAAAAACAACTCCTATTAAAATCCCGAAAACCATCCAAGGTAAGAACCTTAAGATGAAGCGCCATTGGGTATATTTTCCATAAAAAACCACGGCAAAAATATCTCCAACCAGTAAAAGGGGCATAATGAGGCCGGTTGAGCTTTTTGCGCCGAATGCAAGGGCCATCAATGTGACATTAAAAATGGAAAGACCCTTCAAACCTGCCTTGGAAAGGCCCATAAGAAAGGCGGCAAGCCCCGCAAAAAGAAAGGGAAACCATTGCTCATAGGACTCGACAGTAAAGACAAAGGGAAGGGACATTTGAAAAAATAGAACAGTCAAAAATACTATCTTTAAACGCAACCAACTGATAGATATGGATCTTCAAACACTTGATTATGTTATAATTTTTGGTTTTTTCGCGCTGGTATTGGGCATAGGATTCTATGTTTCCAAAAAATCAGGCACGAATACCACAGAATATTTTTTATCGGGTCGAAACATGCCCTGGTGGCTTTTGGGGTTCTCCATGGTGGCAACCACATTTTCTACAGACACGCCAAATCTCGTCACTGATTTCGTCCGCACCGACGGGGTTTCTGGCAATTGGGGTTGGTGGGCATTTCTATTAACGGGATTGTTGACTGTTTTTGTCTACGCCAAATTATGGCGCAAATCAAATGTGGCCACGGATATGGAATTCTATGAATTGAGATACGGCGGGAAACCGGCTGCATTTTTAAGAGGTTTCCGGTCTTTGTACTTAGGTATTCTTTTCAATGTTATGGCGATGTCGGCAGTAACCTTGGCCGCCATTAAAATCGGACAGGTCATGTTGGGCATATCTCCACTTACGACTGTTTTGGTAGCCGGGTCAATCACAATGATCTTTAGTGCCATTGGAGGTTTCCGCGGCGTAGTGTATACGGATTTTGTGCTCTTTTTTCTGGCCATGGCTGGGGCTATAGGGGGCGCCATCTACTTGGTCAATATTCCCGAGGTTGGGGGATTATCAAATATTTTGGAAAATGACTTGGTAAAAAGCAAGATGTCTATCCTCCCGGACTTTTCAAATACGGAGGCTTTGATAACGGTATTTATCGTTCCCATTGCGGTGCAGTGGTGGAGTTCTTGGTACCCAGGAGGAGAACCAGGGGGAGGGGGATACATTGCGCAACGGATGTTGGCCGCAAAAAATGAAAACCATGCCGTGGGGGCAACTTTTTTCTTTAATATCCTGCACTATGCGCTCCGTCCTTGGCCATGGATATTGGTTGCTTTGGCATCCTTGGTAGTATTTCCCGATTTGGAAAGTATTCGGCAAGCTTTTCCCAATATTGAAGAAAGTAAATTGGGACATGATTTGGCCTATTCTGCCATGCTGACCAAACTCCCTTCGGGATTGCTTGGCATCGTTTTGGCTTCTTTGGGGGCTGCATATATGTCAACCATTTCCACACACCTGAATTGGGGCTCTTCCTATGTCGTCAATGATTTTTACAAACAACAGATAAATAAAAATGCCTCGGAGAAGGAGCTGGTTAATGTGGGCCGAATTACTACCGTGGTACTTATGGTCCTTAGTGCCTTGTTCGCTTTAGCGCTCACCAATGCCGTGCAGCTCTTTGACATCATTATTATGTTTGGTGCTGGGACGGGCTTGATTTTTATTTTGCGTTGGTTTTGGTGGCGTATTAATGCCTGGAGTGAGATTGTTGCCATGTTCTTTTCTGGATTTTTGTCGATTGCATTTAGTGATTTGGAGTTTTTCGGTCTACACATTGGATATGGTGGTATTCTGTTCGGCGATTCTGTAATAGAGGGTTTTTTTCCATCATGGAGCAAGTTTCTACTGGTGGTGCTCTTGACGACCATCGTTTGGCTCGTGGTCACCTATGCCACAAAACCTGAAAGCACTGAGACGTTGAAAAAGTTCTATGAAAAAACACAACCTGGAGGACCAGGCTGGGCTAAAATCAGAAAAGAAGCGAATATCACTGACAACCAAAAATGGTCGGTGCCCTCAGGAATCACGGCCATGCTTATCGGTACCGTTCTAGTGTATGGTTGTCTTTTTGCTACTGGAAATTGGATTTATGGCAATTATGGATTGGCATCCATATTGACCCTTGTGGTTTTGGTTTCGGCAGTCGCCCTGCAAAGGGTCTGGCGAAAAATGAAAGACGTTTTCTGATTTAGGAAACCTAATTTTTCCCGTGGATATCTTTCTAAGATCGTGATTCCAACAGTCGCGCTACATACTTTCCGATAACATCAAACTCCAAGTTCACCACCGAACCTACCTTGTAGGTTTTGAAACAGGTGTTTTCATAAGTGTAGGGTATAATGGCCACACTAAATCCATTGTTTTTGGAATCCACCACCGTCAAGCTTACACCATCAACCGTTATGGAACCCTTTTCAATGGTTACCTGACTAAG
The DNA here is from genome assembly GCA_038530835.1 of Bacteroidota bacterium. GTDB lineage: Bacteria > Bacteroidota > Bacteroidia > Flavobacteriales > Flavobacteriaceae > Flagellimonas. Next base: position 4,512 of record JBCBCH010000193.1, read on the forward strand.
ACCGGGGTCGTATTCAAATGTAAAAGCCCAACTTCCATCCACCTCTTTAATAGCGGTACAGCGCGCCGTTAAATCCACATGACCTTGAACAATGTGGCCATCCAGTCGAGCGCCTAGTTGCATCCCCCTTTCCAGATTCACCCAGTCCCCCTCGGACCAAGTGCCCAGATTGGTTTTATTCAAGGTTTCCTCAATCGCCGTAACGGTGTATGAATCCTCTTGTTGCTCAACTACCGTCAAGCATACCCCATTATGGGAAACACTTTGGTCTACTTTGAGTTCTTTTGCCATTGGCGTGGCGATGGTAACATGTAGATTGGACTGTTCTTTCTCCAGTTTTTCTATCCTTCCCAAAGTCTCTATGATTCCTGTGAACATGTGTTTTTTAATTGAGTAATTTTACAGGATAAAATTAGCCAATACTGGGCGACTACACCATATGAAAGAAAAGGAAAAAATCAGGTTGGGCATTTCCATTGGTGACCCTAATGGAATTGGATGTGAAGTAGCGCTGAAAACCTTTGAGGATTCACGAATGCTCGACTTTTGTACCCCGGTCATTTTTGCTTCCAATAAAATGATATCCTCTCAAAAAAACCATTTGGGGATTGATATCCGGTTCAACGGGGTAAAAGAACCTGCTCAGGCGGTCGATGGAAAAGTAAATGTGGTCAACATTTCCAAAAACGACCCCAAACTGGATTTCGGACAGGCTACCTCCGAGGCGGGGGCCTATGCGATTGAATCATTGACTGCAGCAGTAAAGTCTTTAAAACAGAATCACGTTGACCTTCTGGTGACAGCACCTATCAATAAAAACAATGTGCAATCTGAAACCTTCACCTTTCCTGGGCATACGGATTACTTGAATCAAGAGTTGGAGGGAGATAGTTTGATGTTCATGATAACGGATGGCTTGAAGGTAGGCTTACTCACCGATCATATCGCTGTAAAAGAGGTGGCGCAGAGTATCACGCCAAAACTGATAAGAGAAAAGGTAAAAACCATCGAAAAATCGTTGAGAATGGATTTTGGTATTCG
>JBCBCH010000194.1:0-876 GCA_038530835.1 Bacteroidota bacterium
AAAAGCGGAAACCTTGGGATTCAAAGCCCTATGGTTTCGTGATGTCCCATTCCACGACCCTGGCTTTGGTGATGCGGGTCAAATGTATGACCCTTGGGTGTACCTTACCCACATTATGAACCACACTAAAAATATTGCATTGGCTACCGGCAGTATTATTCTTCCCTTACGCCATCCGGTTCATACCATAAAAGCCATCAACAGTATTCAACTGCTTTCCAAGGAAAGGTTGGTTTTAGGGGTGGCTTCAGGAGACCGTCCTGTTGAATATCCAGCTTTCAATAAAAATCTTCAAGACAAGGCTGCATTATTTCGGGACAGTTTTTTATACATGAAAGCATTGCAAGGTGATTTCCCTCGCTACCAATCAAAGTTTTATGGTACCACGGCCGGTACTATAGACTTGTTACCCAAGTGTGCTACCAAAACACCCATGCTGGTAACCGGACACTCCGGACAGTCTCTAAATTGGATTGCCGAACATTCGGATGGTTGGTTGTATTACCCAAGAGACTTTAGAACATTGCGAGTAGTGATGCACCAGTGGAGGGAAGCGCTTTCAGAAACCAGAAGTGAATGGAAACCGTTCATGCAATCCTTGTATGTAGATGTAACAGCTGATTCAGCTACCAAGCCCTCACCTATCCATTTGGGTTTTAAATCTGGCGTGGAGTATCTAAAGACCCATCTTGAACTTTTAGAGTCCCATGGGGTAAACCACGTAATTCTCAATTTGAAATATGGTTCAAGACCAGCTGACGAGGTCATAGAGGAGATTGGTGAAAACATAGTTCCTTACTTCTCATAAGCCAGTCAGAGAACAATATTTTGTACCTTCCCCAAAGATTTTTTTTCATTGGAACATATATCCTATCA
>JBCBCH010000194.1:886-5544 GCA_038530835.1 Bacteroidota bacterium
ATCAACGAAACAACCCTCACCTAAGAAGAGACATTATTAAAGCGGGAAACCTCCTGAAACAGTTTAATACTGCCGAATACCATGACAATGTTGCAAAACTACAAATCCTGAAAAACCTCCTGGGTAGTTTTGAAGAGGGTTTGGTTATTGAACATAACTTTCACTGCGATTTGGGATATAATATACATGTAGGCAAAAACTTCTATGCCGGCTACAATTGTACTATTTTGGATATGGCCGAAGTAAAAATAGGTGATAATTGTCTTATTGGGCCAAATGTTGGCTTGTATACCGCGGGGCATGCCGTAAACCCTCTAGACCGACATAAAAGCGGCTTCGCTAGACCAATAAGAATTGAAAACAACGTTTGGATAGGCGGTCATTGTGCCATATTAGGAGGAATAACTATTGGAAAAAATGCAATTATAGCAGCAGGAGCTGTAGTAATAAAAGATGTTCAGGAAAATACTATTGTCGGCGGAAATCCTGCTACAAAAATCAAAGATATTCCTACTTGAAAACATACCAAAGGGCCATCTTAGGTTATATTAATATTACTTATTATGTTTAGCGTTTTAGATAACAATCCTTAAACGATAAAACCATAATTCTAAATCCATACCCTAAAACTTGATTACAGACCTCATCAGCGATATTGGCAAAATCATGGTGTTTTTATTGCTCTTGCTTGCAATGTTCCTATTCACCATGAAGAGCAAAAACAGGCGTTCGAATGTGCTCTTCGCTTTGTTTTTGATAGTAACCTCATGCGATATGTCTGCACTGTTTTTGGGTGGTTTTTATACTGAAAACCCATCCGCAAACAACTTTCGGGTAGCTTCGGTCTTTCTTCAAATGCCCTTGTTTTATTTCTATGTAAAAACCATTTGCTATCACAATTACAAATTGCACTGGAAAAGTCTTTGGCATACACTTCCATTTTTGGTCTTTATGGGGCTTTTTAGCGCACAGGGGATGACCGACCAAAACTTTTTTTGGTATGGGGTAACAACCCAACTTCAGTACTACGCATATATTGCTGCCGTTTTGTTAACACTTCACCGCTATAAAACCCTCAAACTCCAAAACCACTCCCTTCATGATGAAACCTATACTTGGCTAATGACCACTACGCTCTTGTTCCTCAGCGGTAACTGTTTGGTGTTGTTTCGAACCTTGTCAAAATCCTATTTCGATTGGGCGAATTTGAACATCTTGAACCTCTTGGTTTCCCTTTTTGGTTTGTCCGTTATCTGTTGGTTCGTTTTAAAAACCATGCGCACACCTTCCCTTTTTAGAGGAATAGACCAAAAAATCAAACCCTTGAAAAAAGAAGTACTGGAAGACAAAACGGAATATCAAGAGGAGATTCAACAGTTATCCGAATTCATGTCTTCTACAAAACCTTTCTTGGAAGACACCTTGACCTTGCAAAAACTAGCGGAGCAGATAGGTATTCCCGAAAAACAACTTTCTTTTCTCATAAACCGTGTCATCGGGAAGCACTTCTTCGACTATGTGAACGGGTATCGTATTGAAGAAGCGAAAATACTTTTGAAGGACAAAAAACGGAACATTCAGCAGGTCATGTATGATGTGGGTTTCAATTCAAAATCTTCGTTCAATACCGCCTTCAAAAAATATACGGCCTTTACCCCTACCGCGTACCGCTCTGCCAAACTCTAAAGTGGTTCGACTTTTTATCCAAACTATTTTTTTGAAAAAAAGGGTTCGACTTTCTGAAGTGGAACCCTTGTGAGGTTTACTTGACACAAATTTGTCTCAAAACAAAACGTCATGAAAACCACACGAAATCAAATCAGCTTAATAGTCCTGATATTCCTACCAACCTTTCTTCTTTTTGCACAGCAATTCGATGTAGGCCTCAAGTCAAAGGTCGACTCCATTTTTAATGCTCAATTTACCGAGGATGCACCAGGAGGTGCTTTTGCCGTAATCAAAAAGGGAGAAGTTGTTTATAAAAACACCAAAGGTATGGCCGATATGGAGTATGCCATTCCCATTACGGACACTACTGTATTCAACATCGCTTCCAATTCCAAACAAATGACCACTTTCCTTGCCCTTTTAATGGCAGATGAAGGAAAGTTTTCTATGGAAGATGATATTCGGGAACACCTTCCCGAACTAGCTGACTTAAAGCATAAAATCACTGTAAAGCAACTAACCAATCACACACATGGCCTTCCGAATGTAGATGAACTGGCCAAATTCAAAGGTCTGGAGGATATGACGCATACCACGGTTCTGGACATGTTATTTGAAATACGAACCTTCAACTTCAAACCGGGAGACGATTATGTATACAGCAACACCGGATATGTGCTTTTGTCTGAAATCATAGCGCGAAAAGGCGAAAAACCCTTTGAGGTGCTGCTACATGAATATCTTTTCGGCAAATTGGGGATGAACAGTCATGCGGTTGGAAACTTCAAGCAAATCGTGCCCAACCTAGCAGACTGTTATATACAAACTCCAGAGGGCTTTCAAAAAAATCCCGTTAAATCAAGTACGATGGGAGCTTCAGGTGTACACGCATGTCTCAATGACCTTATTGCTTGGGCGAAACACTTTTACAAGCCGCAGGTTGGCAAACTTTCCTATTGGAAAAAAATGGCGGAGCCTACCGTTCTGAATACCGGAAATACCATCGGTTATGGAATGGGTCTCCAATTTGAAAAATACAAAGGCATTGATATCGTTTTCCATGGCGGAGGCACAGCGAGTTATCGTTCTTATATACTTCATGTTCCTGAGGAACAGCTATCACTTGTTTTTCTGGCCAACGGGGGTAGTTTTTCGGGATTGGATGTAGTATACGGAAGCCTAGAAACCATCTTGGAAGATTTAATTCAGGAGGAAACACCCGCTTTTGAAACTCCAGTTTCCAGCTATGAAGGCACCTATCAATTAAATCCGGGGGCATACTATACGATTTTTGCCGAAAAGGATTCCTTGTTTTGGCAATCCCATGGTAGTAACGAACGATTGTTCCTCCCCCGTAAAACCAACAACACTTTCACTTTTCCTCCGCTTCCCTACACCAAACTCACATTCTATGAAGACCGTTTTGATTTTCGTATTTCCGATTTCAACTATCCATCGTCCCGAATAACACCACCCATAAATAAACTATCGAATCAAGACTTAAAACGGTTCGCTGGTTTATATGAAAATAAAGTCCACAATGTCCTTTATGAATTGGTATGGGAAAATGAAAAGCTTGTAGCTTACTTTCCGAATCACAATAAAGTTGTTTTGAACGCTTTTTCAAAAACAAGTGTCTACGCAAAAAACAGCTTTTTTGGCAAACTGGATTTTAGTTTTGATGCCGATGGTAACGTTTCAGGCTTTATCTTGTCGAGACAAAATCTAACCAACGTTCTATTTGAAAAACGATAAGGCGGGGAAGTAAACCGTAAAATCCGTTTTACAGACAGCTCAAAAAACAATGAAAAAGTATTTGGTATTTTTTCTCTTCTTCTTTGCCTTAAGTGTTGGGCTTGGGCAAAAATTCGCACCTAAAACGGGTCAGTGTTTGGTTTTCGTTGGACAAGATTTGGGCGCTACCGGGGGGTTAGAGGATTACGACCTAGGCTATTCCGACTATTTTGAAATCCCAGCAGGTGTAACCGTTTACACGAATTTGTCACCCGGCGGAGAATCCTACGGCTACTACAACAAAGGATTGGATGGCCTTAAAACCAAGGCAAACTGGGGTGCTGGGGATAGTTGGGCAAATGTCTATCTGCAAGATAGCACCTATACCAACAGTGCTTTAGCCATTGGTTTGTCACTGGTCAATCATGAAAAAAAGGTAGCCAAAGGGGTTCATGACGACTTGATTACCGAGCTAGGTGTTTGGATAAAGTCAATCAAAAGACCTGTTTTTTTGAGAATTGGCTATGAATTCGATGGCTGGGATTGGAACCATTATCAGCGCAAACCCTATCTCAAGGCATGGGAACGAATCCATGCGATTTTTAAAAAGCTCCAGGTTGACAATGTAGCTCTGGTTTGGCAATCGAAAGGAACAGGTTCTAGCCAAAAAACACTGGAAGCTTGGTACCCAGGTGATGCGTTAGTGGATTGGTGCGCCTATTCCTATTTTGGACAACCGGATACCGAAATGATTCATTTTGCCAGAAAACACAACAAGCCGGTTTTTATCGCAGAAGCCACCCCGGTAAGACAAGTAGAAAACCTCTACTTCGAAACAGACCTTAAAAACGAAACCTTGGGTCCTAAAATCTGGAAAGAATGGTTTGAGCCCTTTTTTGCCACCCTCGAACAGAATGCTGATGTTATCAGGGGCTTTAGTTATATCAATGCCGATTGGTCCTCCCAACCCATGTGGATTACCAACCCTGTGTTTCAAAAGGTAGATGCACGTTTGCAGGTGAATCAATACATCTCCAAGAGATGGAAATCGGAAATGGAGAAGGCCCGATATCTGCATGCCAAAGATGTTTCAGAGCTATTCCCAGAATAACGCAGAGAAGCATTGAAAATATATCCGCTTTTTAAAGGTACTTTTTCCGAAATGAAATACATTTCAACCATGATTTCCAAAAGCATTCCTTTTTCCTTGCTCACTTTTGCCTTTGGCCTTTTTTCCTGTCACTCTCAAAACGAAA
>JBCBCH010000195.1:0-5515 GCA_038530835.1 Bacteroidota bacterium
TTGCCGAAATTTCAGAGAACTTTCTTGTAAAAGGCAAAGAGGTTATGATTGAAGGCAAACTGGTCAACCGTAGTTATGAGACCAAAGAGGGCACAAAACGCTATATCACCGAAGTAAAGTGCACTGATTTGTTGATGCTTGGCAAGTAGGTGTTGGTGAAATCAACGATAAAATGGGGGCGTTTGCCCCCTTTATTTCTGATTTTCAAGATTTAACGATAAATTATAAAGAGTGGATGTAACGAATATGTAACTTAAAACGTCCAATGGTATAACGCATCGTATTATGACAAAGTGGAGTGTTTTATGTCTTTTTCTAGTGCTTGGGAGTCTTTCCCAAAGCATCCGGGCGCAACAATCCCACTTTTCCATGAATGGCCCCAAGTTCTATGAGATGTTGGCCGAACGCGATGCACAGTATGAACGTACTTTGGGTACCATGACCCCCAAAGACGAAATAGATTACTGGAAAGATCAAGAAGTCTATGAAAAGCGTTTGCGGGAACAGCATCCAGAAGCCTTTGCTTGGTATATGACCAAAAAGAAAGCGATGTACCAAGAACATTATGTAGCTTGTGAAGTCTTTTGTGTTAACAGCGCAACCTATTGGTCCAAAGTGAAGGAGTATCTTCAAGTACCTACCGAAATCAAGCTTTTTGAATTGGGACCTTCTCTAGGCTTGGTAAGTTCGAAGTGATTCCAAGCCGTTTACGCTACTTTTTTAAGTAAGTCATAACAAGGACAGCGCTTGCAGCGTTTGCTTTCACCCTTTTTGTACTTTTTACAGCACTTGGTTTTGCACTTCCCAATGGGCAACTCTCTTAAAGCTCCTTTTGTTTTTTTGGAAGTATTTTTCTTCTTGCCCATTGCCTAAGTTTGGGCGTAAAGATAGTTGTTTTGAATTAATCTAAATAAAACGATTTTAGGCTTCACCCATCGTATCAGAAGCGGCACTTTCCACATTGATTTGTTGTACGTCTCTATCGAATAAGTAAAGTCCGCCCTTATCGTTTCCGATAAGGTTGATTTTATCCAGAATTGTTCGGGCTAGTGCTTCCTCTTCAATCTGCTCTGCCACATACCACTGTAAAAAGTTGTGGGTGGCATAATCTTTTTCTTCCAAGGTCACATGAACCAATTCGTTAATGCTATTTGAAACAAAAAGCTCATGTTGATATAGTTCTTCAAACATTTTCTGGAACGAACCAAATTCGGTTTTTGGGGCCTTTAATTGGGAAATTTGAGCATGGCCCCCACGTTCGTTGACATACTTGATAAGCTTGAGCATGTGCATGCGCTCCTCATCCGAATGACCATACATAAAACCTGCAATGCCTTCAAGTCCCTTTACTTCGGCCCATGATGCCATGGAAAGGTACACTTGAGAGGATTCCGCCTCTATTTTGATTTGATTATTTAGGGCGTTTTCAAGCTTTTTTGACAACATAATTCAATTTTTAACAAAGTTACGAATATTGAGAGGACCCTAAAAGTAGATTGCCTGCGCCATCCGAAAGGTATTGGCATGGGCCTCTATGATAGTTTTGATATCAGGGGAATAGCCTCCGCCCATGCTACATTGCACTGGAATTCCCAATGTTTTGCATTGTTCCAAAACGTAGGTGTCGCGTTGTTTGCATCCCTCCAAAGACATGCCCAAAGTGCCCAATTTATCGGTTTCCAAAATATCCACCCCACAGAGGTAAAAAATGAAGTCCGGTTGTACTTGTGCTATCAACTTGGGAAAGGCATCTTTCAAAAGGGATAAGTATTCCGCGTCATCAGTTCCTTTATCCAAAGGAATGTCCCAGTCGGATTGCTCTTTTTTGAACGGATAATTCCCCTTGCCGTGCATGGAAAAGGTAAAAACAGGGGATTGGTTGGCAAAGATTTCCGCGGTGCCGTTGCCTTGGTGTACGTCTAAATCCAATATAAGAATGCGCTTTGCCAGTGTATTGTTCAAAAGATAGTTGGCCGCGATGGCCTGGTCATTCAACATACAAAAAGCTTCACCTCGATTGGTATAAGCATGGTGGGTTCCCCCTGCAATGTTCATGGCAATGCCATGTTCCATAGCAAAATGACATCCTGTGATGGTACCGTCTGCGATGATATGTTCTCGTTCGACTAAAGCGGCGCTTAAAGGAAACCCTATTTTGCGCTGTTCGCTAGGTTTTAGGGTTAGTTGGGTAAGGTTTTGATAATAGTCTTTATCGTGCGTATTTAGAATGTCCTGAATATTGGGATATTCCGGTTCAATGAAATTATCGGGTTCACAAGTCCCTTCGTGCAGGAGCTGTTTGGGAAGCAAATCATATTTTTCCATAGGAAACCTGTGCCCTTCGGGTAAGGGATGACGGTAAATGGGATGATAGGCTATTTTGAGCATTAACTGATACCCTCGCCAGAAGAAACCCCGTTCTCATCTGGGTTTACAAAAACCAATTTCCCCTCAGCGTTCTCCGTCATTAATATCATGCCCTCACTCTCAACACCTCGCAGCTTACGGGGTGCTAAATTGACTAAAACTGTAACTTTTTTACCGATAATGTCTTCGGGTTTGAAGCTTTCTGCAATTCCGGAAACGATAGTTCGGGTGTCGATACCGGTATCCACTTTTAGGACGAGCAATTTATTGGCTTTGGGCATTTTTTCTGCCTCCAAAATTGTGCCGACACGCAGGTCTAGCTTGGTAAAGTCATCAAAGGTGATGGTTTCTTTTTGAGGGGCTACACTTTTCTCCATTTGTGCATTGGCTTGTTTGGTGGCTTCGAGTTTATCTAGCTGTTTTTGAATTTCTGTATCCTCAATTTTGCGGAAAAGTAATTCGGCAGGATTGATTTGATGACCCGAAGGGAGCAAAACCGTTTGGGTGGAAACAGCCTCCCAGGAAATTTCTCCTTCGCCTGAATTCCGGTCAATATTTAAAATCTTTTTTAGCTTTTTAGAGGTAAAGGGTAAAAAGGGTTCGCTGAGCGCTGAAAGTCCAGTCGCAATTTGCAAGGCGACGTACATGATGGTCTTGACCCGTTCTTCGTCAGTTTTTATCAATTTCCAAGGCTCGGCATCCGCGAGGTACTTGTTACCCAATCTGGCCAAGTTGAGTAATTCTTGACTTGCCTCCCGAAAGCGAAAGCGGTTCAAAGAATTGGCAAGCGTTTCTGGAAAGGCTTTTAAGGCATCAAGCGCCTCTTGGTCCGTTTCCAGGAGTTGAGAGGGTTCAGGGATGATTCCATCGTAATATTTATGCGTAAGTACAACGACACGGTTGATGAAATTCCCAAAAATGGCAACCAGCTCGTTGTTGTTTCGGGCTTGAAAGTCTTTCCAGGTAAAATCATTATCCTTGGTTTCCGGTGCATTTGCAGTCAGTACATAACGCAGCACATCTTGCATATCTGGAAATTCTTCTAGGTATTCGTGTAGCCAAACAGCCCAATTTTTTGAAGTGGACAGTTTGTTGGCCTCCAAATTCAAGAATTCGTTGGCGGGTACGTTTTTGGGCAAAATGTAATCCCCATGCGCCTTCAGCATACTTGGGAAGATGATACAGTGGAACACAATGTTGTCCTTCCCAATGAAGTGAAGCAGCTGGGTATTTTTATCCTTCCAATAGGGTTCCCAATCTTTTCCTTCACGTTCAGCCCATTCTTTTGTAGAAGAGATATACCCGATTGGGGCGTCAAACCAAACATAAAGTACCTTTCCCTCGGCATCGGCTACCGGAACGGGAATCCCCCAATCCAAATCGCGGGTCACGGCCCGAGGTTTCAACCCATCATCAATCCATGATTTGCACTGGCCATACACATTGGGTTTCCAATCGTTTTGATGGCCTTCTATAATCCATTCTTTTAAAAAGCCTTCGTACCTATCCAATGGCAAAAACCAATGTTTGGTTCGCTTCAAAGTTGGTGTGCTACCACTCAATGTCGACTTTGGATTGATTAAATCGGTCGCATTCAATGAAGAACCACAGTTTTCACATTGATCGCCATACGCTTCTTCGTAACCACATTTCGGACAGGTACCTGTTACAAAACGGTCCGCCAAAAATTGATGGGCTTCACTATCATACAATTGTTCGGTGACTTCTTCGATAAAATCATCTTGCTCATATAGCTTTTTGAAAAAATCTGAAGCTGTTTCGTGATGAACTTGCGCAGACGTACGAGAATAGTTGTCAAAGGAAATACCAAAATCAGAAAAGGCTTGTTTGATGATGCCATGATACTTGTCAATAATCACTTGAGGACTTACACCTTCTTTTTTGGCCTTCATCGGTATCGCCACCCCATGCTCATCACTACCGCAAATAAAAATCACATCCTTTCCAATTCCTCTCAGGAAACGGGCATAGATATCCGCAGGAACATAAACTCCAGCCAAATGCCCAATATGAATGGGGCCATTGGTATAGGGCAGGGCAGCGGTGAGGGTATAACGGGATGGTGTTGCCGTTTGGGTCATACAAAGCAAAATTAAGCAGCAAAAATACAGAATTTAGGTCTAGAACCTTGGCAGGCTATGGATTGATGAATCGTTAGTAAAATAAAGTTGCTACGGAAAGAGTTTTATAAGAAAAGAACTACAAATTTTACATCATGAGTGTTGGAAACCCCAAAAAATTTGAGAAACTCAAGGCGATGGCCAAAGCAGTAGAAGAAAGTACTGAGGAAAGTACCGCTATAGTCTACAAACGAAAAAACCAAAAGGTAAAAAAGGCCTTAGGTTTTAAAACCGATGATGATAAACCACAACTCAGTTAAAAAGCAAACCCTCCGATACATCAGTCCCAATGTGGGGTGGAGTGATGTATTACCGGAGGGCCAGTAATGTTTATCTATTTGAATCGGGTCACATGATCATGACCGATTTACTCATTCGTTGCTCTCCAACTGAAATACGGTAAATGTATTTTCCTGTAGAAAGACTATCGCGCATACGTTCGCGAATGTTGATTTCGGCCGAACCTTCCATCATCATCTCATTGAAGACCGTACCAACCTTTTGCCCTAGAATGTTGAACAATTCAATATCAACGTGGGCTGCAAATGGCATTTCCAAATAAATATGAGGTGCCTGTTGATTTGGGTAGTAAGGCTTGTGAACAATGGCATTTTCAATTTCAGGATTCGGGTCCATCGCGTCTGGGTCACTTGGAGGTGTCTCAGGAAGCGTTGGAGGATCACTGTCCATTGCAATATCAGGGAAGTCCGTTCCACTACAATTGAAACCGAGGTTTACCGGATTATAAGGGTGGTCCAATAGATGCTGTTCCACTAACGGAATCGGTACGCACAACCATTCGGCAAGAACCGTGGCATACAAATCCCGGAAATCCATGGTGTATTCCAAGTTTCCACGCCCGTTGGGACTGTCCAAGTCTGGGTGATCGCCCACAAAGGCACTACCGTTCAATCCTGAACCGAAGAACAGGGTTGGAGCAGCTTTACCGTGGTCGGTTCCCAAAGAACCGTTTTCAAAGATTCTACGACCAAATTCAGAGAAGGTCA